>NZ_JBFUGX010000074.1:0-9997 GCF_056402675.1 Polaromonas sp. P3_C2
CACCACGCCACGCCCGCCGAAGTCCTGGACTTCTGGCTGGGCGACGGTGTCGAAAAAGACTGGCCCACGCAAGACCTTGGCAAACGCTGGTTTGGCGGTGGCGCCGAACTCGACGAAGACATCCGCACGCGCTTCGGCCATGCGGTCGAGGCAGCCGTGGACGGCGGCCTGCAAGGCTGGGCGCAACCGCCCCTTCACCGCCTGGCGCTGGTCATCCTTTTGGACCAATTCACACGCAATGTCTTTCGCGGCTCCGGCAAGGCCTTTGCCGGCGACGCGCGAGCCCAGCAACTGGTGCTGGAAGCGCTGGCCGCCCAAACCGACCTGCAGCTGCCCTGGGCCGGGCGCATCTTTTTGTACATGCCGCTGATGCATGCCGAGAGCCTGGCGCTGCAGGATGAATGCGTGGCGCGCTTCACCCGGCTGGTGGACGACGCGCCCGATTCACTCAAGCAGCGCCTGCGCGGCAATCTTGACTTCGCCCACCAGCACCGGGACATCGTCGCCCGCTTCGGACGCTTCCCCTACCGCAACGCGGCGCTGAGGCGTACCGATACGCCCGAGGAAACCGACTTTCTCCTCAAGGGCCCGCGCTTCGGGCAGTGAGGTTCCCCCTGTCCAGGCTCACTGCGTGTAGCCTGTTCTCCCCTCAAGGGGACGGCGCCTGCGGCCCGGCAAAGCCGGTTCCGCGGCCCCCGCTGGTGAATACGCCGAAGAACCGGCTCTGCGGGAGTTATGCATCAAATCGGCCTCCAGCCCAAGTGGAACTTGCGCAAGCAGCTACTAATTTGATAGCAAGCAACAGTAGGCCTCATCTTTCCTGCTTTTGAATCCATAGCCTTGGCTACGCCGTACTAGCAACGGGACGTCCGGCGCCACATCGCCAACAACAAGGGCGGACGTCCGGTACACGCCGGCCAGCCTGGCCGGTTCACAAAAACCCAGGAGTTCAATAATGACTTTACGCACAGCCACCGCCTCAGCTTCAGTTCTGCTCGTGTCCCTGCTCGCCGCCTGCGGCAGCATGTCGCCCATAATGCCCACCTACTCGCAGGCCGGCCTGCCGGCTGCCGTGCAGGTGCCGGCCGGCAACAAGGTCGCGATGGAGACCGTCGGCGAGGGCGACATCACCTACCAGTGCAATGCCAAAAAAGACATGGCCGGCCAGTTTGAATGGGTCTTTGTCGGGCCCGACGCGAAGCTCAATGACCGCAGTGGCAAGCAGGTCGGCAAATACTACGGCCCGCCGGCCACCTGGGAAAGCATGGACGGCTCCAAACTGACGGCGACGCAAATCGCGGTGGCCCCAGGCGGCATGGGCAACATCCCTTTGCAACTCGTCAAGGGCAATCCGGCCATGGGCAGCGGCGCCATGAGCGGCGTGACCTACATCCAGCGCGTGGACACCCAGGGCGGCGTTGCGCCCGCCATGCCTTGCGCCGCCGGCAACATGGGCGCCAAACAGGTCGTGAAGTACCAGGCCGGCTACATCTTCTACAAGGCGATGTAAGCGCAGGAAGGCGCAGGGAGGTTCGCACAGGCACTTCCCCGCGCCCGATACCCTTCACCCGCATCTCCCAGGGTGAGCCGCCAGCTCTGAAGTCAGGCGGGGCTGGTCTTACGCCCGCAGGCTTGCCGCAAGGCCGGCGCTGTGGGCTTTTTTACGGGCGGTTGGCTGCCGCTTGGGCTTGTTGCCTGACTGTCTTTTTGGCGTATCGCCTGAGCTGTCGCATTTGCCCGCAAACGGTCCGGCAAGGCGCTGGCAATGAGGCTGCGCGGCGTCCTACAGATGTTTACATTTCAGCGGGCTTTACTGGCAAGCAGGCAAAACAACAACCCGAGGAGCCTTCATGAAAAGCACACACAACACCTTTTGGGCCTACAGCAAGAGCGTTGCCGTCACGCTGGCCATGGTTACCGGCACTGCCGCGCTGATCACCGCCTGCTCCGGTGTCGCGCCGCTTCCCAAGGAATACACGCAGGACCCGCTGGACGCATCGGTCAAGGTGCCGCCCGGGCATGTTGTGGCGCTTGAAACCACCGCCAGCGGCCTGCTTCATTACGAGTGCAAGGCCAACGCCGACACGGCTGGCACCATCGGCTGGGTTCTCGTGAGGCCCGAGGCTGACCTGCTGGACCGCACCGGCAAAACCGTCGCGAAATATTCCGGCCCGCCTGCCACCTGGACGCACATCGACGGCTCCAGCGTCGTCGGCACGCAGGTGGCGCTGGCGCCCCGCATAGGCGCCACCAACCTGCCGAACCAGCTTTCCACCGGTGCATCGGGCGCCACGCCTGGCGTCCTGCAAAACATCACCTACATCCAGCGCATCAAGACCAAGGGCGGGCAAGACCTGAGCAAGGCCTGCACGCAATCCGACCTCGGCGACAAGCTGACAACGTCTTACCAGGCCGACTATATTTTCTGGAAAGCCTCTTGAAGCAGAGCGGCAATGGACCCCAAAAGCCCGCAGGCCCTTGGTCTGCGGGCTTTTTTTCTGGCGTGGGCAGAATCAACCTGCTACTGAATTTATAGCTTCTCGCGCTTATTCTTATTGGGCTACAGCCAGATTTGGCACTGGGATGGAGCTGCCTCACGACATCGGCATGGGCACCGGCATGGAATACCGGCTGGACGCTTCCAATGCGCCATGACCCTACCCCGTCAAACCTGCCGACCTTTGCCCGCACCCATTCCCTTCAGCGTCCTACAGCGGGCCTGGCTCATTGTGTTTTACTGGTGCCTGAGACCATCGCCCCTCACCTGGAACCTGCCGTGAACACCAAAGCCTCTCGCGCTCCCTGCTTCGCCCTGCTGCGAAGCGTGCTCATGGTCACCGGCGCAGTGGGGGTGCTTGGCGCCTGCAGCGTGCGCCTGCCCAACCCCTACAACGCCCAGCAGACCCTGCCTGAAGCCATACGCGTGCCGGCGGGCCACAAGGCCGTGCTGGAAGCCCAGGGCAAGGGCGACCTCCTGTATGAGTGCCAGGCCATCAAACGTGCGCCCTATGAATACGCCTGGCTGCTCCAGTCACCGGGGCTGCGGCTGCAGGACAGCAATGGCCAGACCGTCACGTACTACCCGGGCCTGCGCTCGCGCTGGGTGCACAGCGACGGCTCCAAAGTCACCGCGAAGGAGTTGGTAGAAGTGTCCGCTGACCGTAGCGGCCTTCCGCTGCAGCGAGCCATGGTGAGCCCTTCAGAAACCCCGGGTGCGCTCGCGAGCGTCAGCTACATCCAAAGCCGCAGAACCGCGGGCGGGGTGGTGGCGAGCCCGCCCTGCACATCCGCCAGCCTGGGCATGCGGGTGTCGGTGCCTTACGAGGCGGACTATGTTTTCTGGGGCCCGGCCGGCTGATCTTTCGGCGCCCGGCAAAAAGCCCGCATGAAGCGGGCTTTTTGCTTTTTGCTGTTGCAAGGCGGCTAACCCTGGCGACCCAGGTCAGACCGGGTTAGCCCGCAACGCAGGCTTAGCGCCTGTAATACCCCGGCCCATAACCCGGAGGGGGCGCCTGCACGTAGTAACCGCCGTGGTGCCTGTGGCCGTGCCTGGGGCCGTAGTACACCGGCTGCGGTGCGTAGTACACAGGCGCAGGCCTCACGTACACAGGACGCGGCTGGTAATACACCGGGGCAGGCTGGTAGTACACCGGGGCGGGCTGCACATACACGGGCTGCTGGTACACCGGGTAGCCGTTGGTCACGCCCACCGCTATACCGGGAGCGGCTACGCCCACAGAAAAGGTCACGTTGTCACGGGCCTGGGCAGCACCGGCAAAGCCGAAAGCGGCCAGTGCCAGCGCGGCTGTGGCGCCTGCCACGGCGACGGAGCGGTTTGCCTTGATTGCTGTCTTCATATGATCTCCTTAACAGGGCAGGAAATGCCCATGTGTTTATTAAACGCGCCACCCCCGTAACGGCGTACCGCATGCACAGTGAAGAGCGTAGCCAAACGTAACCCCCTAAAATCACTCAATGACCACCCACGCCCCTGCCTCCGCGCCCGCCGACAAAGAAACCCACAAGCCCAGCAACTTCCTGCGCCAAATCATCGAAAAAGACTTGGCCGAAGGCACTTATGCCAGCCGCCGCTGGGGCGGCAGCCCCGGGGACGCCGCCCACCACGCTGGGGGCCAGCCCGACCCGGCCAAGGTACGCTTGCGCTTTCCGCCCGAGCCCAACGGCTACTTACATGTGGGCCACGCCAAAAGCATTTGCCTGAACTTCGGCCTGGCGCGCGACTACGGCGGCGTATGCCACCTGCGCTTTGACGACACCAACCCCGAAAAAGAAGACACCGAATACGTCGACAGCATCATCGAAGCCGTCAGGTGGCTGGGCTATGACTGGGCGCAGATCGGCAATGGCAAAGGGGGCGACAAGCCCTACCAGGCCAGCGACTACTTTGACTTCATGTACCGCGCAGCCGAGTATTTGATTGAAAGCGGCAACGCCTACGTTGACGAACAAACCGCCGAAGAAATGCGCCACAACCGCGGCGACTTTGGCCACCCCGGCACCAACAGCCCCTTCCGCGGCCGCACACCCGCTGAGAACCTGGCGCGCTTTCGCGAGATGCGAGACGGCAAGCTGCCCGACGGCGCCGCCGTGCTGCGCGCCAAGATCGACATGGCCTCGCCCAACATCAACATGCGCGACCCGGCCATTTACCGCATACGCCGCGCACACCACCACAACACCGGCGACAAATGGTGCATCTACCCCATGTACACCTTCGCCCACCCGGTCGAAGACGCACTTGAGCAGATCACCCACAGCATCTGCACGCTCGAGTTTGAAGACCAGCGCCCGTTTTACGATTGGCTGCTCGACCGTTTGGCCGAAGGCAAACTCATTGCCACACCGCACCCGCGCCAGTACGAATTTGCGCGCCTCAACCTCACCTACGTGCTCACCAGCAAACGCAAGCTCGCCCAGCTGGTGACTGAAAAGCGCGTGAGCGGCTGGGACGACCCCCGCATGCCAACAATAGTCGGCCTGCGCCGCCGCGGCTACACGCCCGAATCACTGCAACTCTTTGCCGAACGCATCGGCGTCACCAAGAGCGACAGCTGGATCGACTACAGCACGCTCGAAGGTTCCTTGCGCGACACGCTCGACCCGATTGCACCGCGTGCCATGGCCGTGCTTGATCCGGTCAAGCTGGTGCTGACCAATTGGGATGAAATCATGGGCGCAGGAAAGCTTGACGACTGCAGCGCACCCGTGCACCCGCACCATGAAGACATGGGCAAACGCCAGTTCAAGATCGGCAAGGAAGTCTGGATTGAACGCACCGACTACGAAGAGACTCCCCCCAAAGGTTTCTTCCGCCTCTTCCCGCCGCACATCAACGCCAGCAAGCAGGCGATTGCCGGCAGCAAGGTCCGCCTCAAATATGGCCACGTCATCGAATGCACAGGCGCAGTGAAAGACGCCAACGGCAAGGTCACCGAAGTGCACGCCACCCTGATCCCCGACACCAAGAGCGGCACCCCCGGCTCCGACGCCATCAAGGTCAAGGGCGTGATCACCTGGGTGGGTGTGAACGATGCGGTGCAGGCCGAAGTGCGCCTTTATGACCGCCTCTTCACCACCGAACACCCCGGCACCGGCGACAAGGATTTCCACGACGAGCTGAACCCCGACAGCCTCAAGGCCGTGACGGCGTATGTTGAGCCATCACTGACGAATGTGCCCGCCGGTACGCGCTTTCAGTTTGAGCGGCATGGGTACTTTGTGACGGACCTGGTGGATCACTCTGCCAGTAAAGCCGTATTCAATCGGGTCACGGGCATGAAGGATAACTGGGCCAAATAGCCTGGCAAGCCGATGGACGCCGCTCAAACCGAAGCACAAACTAAAAATAGCGTCCACAGAACAATTCGAATTACGAGGGAGAATATTTTGAAAATCTGGTTGCATGCCGTGCGCAGCACGATGTTGATGGGCACGCTCGCTCTGTGCGCACTGGCCGCGCAGTCCCAGCCGACGCCTGCTACCCAGGGTCCGAACGAAGGCGTCAAGGAAGTGCGGATTTCATCCGACAAATTCGAGCGCCAGGCGGCCCTGCCCAGTTGGGTCGAACCCATCACCAACCTGCCTGCCACGCAAAGCAAGGCACCAGTGGTAACCATACTGGCGGACACGCAATTCATGGTGGCCGCACAATCCACCAGCTTTGTACACCGGGCCTGGCTGGCCAACACCAATGCCCCGTTGCAGTCGCTGGGCACGATGGCCGTGTCCTTCAACCCCGAATACCAGAGAGCCAAGCTCCATATCCTGCGCATTCACCGCGCAGGCCAGGTTCTTGACAAGCTCGCCACGGCCGAAATCCGCTTCCTTCAGCAGGAAACCGGCCTCGACATGGGCGCCTATAACGGCGAAACCACCGCATCCATCCTGGTTGAGGACCTGCGCGTCGGCGACATACTGGAGATCGCCTACTCCACCATCGGAGCCAACCCGGTCATGGGCAACCGCTTCATTGACTACGCCAGCTGGGACCAGGGCGGCCCGGTTGACCGGCGCCGTGTCACGCTTAACTATCCTTCCGCGCGCAAGATCAATGTGCGTTTTTTGGGCGACCTGAACAAGGACTATCCAAAGCCTGTCGAGTCAGTCAGCGGCGCGATGAAAAAACTCCGTTGGGAACAGCTCGCGCTGCCAGCCGTGGACTTTGAAGCTTCGGTTCCTTCCAGTTTTTATGTGGGCCGCTCCATGCAGTTCTCGGAGTTCCAGAGCTGGGCCGAGGTGTCGGACTGGGCCGACCAGCTGTTCCGTAGCACCGCACCCTTGCCTCCTGAAATCATGCAGGTAGTGCAAACGCTGGGCACCAAGCCCACCATGGACGAGCGCGTCTCCGGTGCACTGCAATGGGTGCAAAACGAAATCCGTTATTTCTCGGTGTCCCTGGGTGAAAGTTCGCACCGCCCCACGCAACCCGCGCTCACCCTGCAGCGCCGCTATGGCGACTGCAAGGACAAATCATTCATGCTGATCGAGATGCTGCGCGCGCTGGGCATCAAGGCACAGCCGGTGCTGGTGTCCACCCGCTTCCGCGACGGACTGACGAAGATGCTGCCTTCACCTTACGCTTTCGACCACGCCATCGTGCGCGCGGAAGTGGAAGGCAAAACCTATTTTCTCGACCCCACCCTGATCGGCCAAACCGGACGGCTGGACGCACTGGGCCAGCCGCATGAARGCTCCGAGGTACTCGTTGTTCAACCCGGCAACAGCAGCTTCACCCGCATCAAGTCAGCTGATTACGCCGCGATCTCCCGCAACGAACTCACCGAAAAAATCACGCTGCCGAAATTTGGCGGCGACGGCACGCTCGAAAGCCAGAACCTCTGGTCGGGCTACAGCGCGGAAGTGCGCCGCATCCAGTTGGCCGCCTGGACGACCGAGCAGCGCGACAAGGTGTTTCGCGAGGTATATGAGCGGCTCTATCCCGGCATCCGTTTTTCGGCGCCGCTCCAGGTGCTCGACGACACCGTAAACAACGTCATAACCGTCAAAAACCTCTACATCATTCCCAACCTGGCCATCACGGCCACTGGCGAGTGGGGCGTGCGCTACAGCGCCAGCAACATGGCGGGCATGGTGGTCATGCCACCGTCAGTCAATCGCACCCAGCCGCTGTCCATGGAAGTCCTGCCGCGCAAGAACCGTTACTCGATCGAGATTGAATTCCCGCCTGAGGTGTCTGTGGTGCGTGACCCCCTCACGCGCTCCGTGCGCGACGACGCCTTTGACTACAAGGTCTCCAGCACCTTTCGCGGCAATCGGGCATCAACCTCCATCGAGCTGGCCGTACTGCAAACCCAGATCGAGGCGTCACGCGTGCCGGCCTATGCGGCCGCCCTGCGCCGCACCGGGGAGATCTTTTACCCCGTGGCAGTGGTGCGTAAAGACGATATCAAGTCATCCGGCCTGCTGGGCCTGGGGGCCAAAAACCTGCGCCAGACAATTGAGGACCGCCTGAAAGACCGCATCGGCAAGATCGGCAAAGGTATCGACAGCGGCCGGCTGAGCGGTGACGACCTGGCAAACGCCCTGTGCGAACGCGCCGAGGCACTCACAGACCTCGGCAAACCCGAAGAAGGCCTGAAAGACGCCCAGCTTGCCATCAAGGGCAGCCCCAACTTTTCGCGCGCCTATGCCTGCCGCGGCAATGTGTACTTTGGCCTGCAAGACTACCCCCGCAGCGTTGCCGACTACAGCAAGGCCATTTCACTCGGCGACGAAAGCGACCACGTGATGTACCGGCGCGGCCACGCACGTTTCTACGGCGGCCAGCTTGCGGCAGCGGCAGAAGACTTTGCCAAAGCAAGCCAGTCCAAACAGGCTGATGCCGACGCCGCACTTTATGCAGAGCTGTGGCGCGTATGGACACAAAAGCGGCTGGGCATCACGCCGGACGCCGCACAGCAAGCGCTTGCCAGGGCCAAGCCTGGCGGTGACTGGCCCCGCCCCGCCCTTGCCATGCTGCACGGCCTGATGACACCCGAACAGGCCCTGGCCACACTAGACAGCAAAAAGGGCGACGAACGCGACATGGCCCTTGTGGAAGGCTACTTCTATGTTGGCCAGAACTACTATGCCCAGGGCGACAAGACAAAAGCCGCCGAGTTTTTCAACAAGGCCCGCGAAAAAGGCGTCCTCCTCTACATCGAGCACGTCGCAGCGGGCCTGGAGCTGCAACAGATGGGTGTCGCCAAGCCCTAGGCCCACATATGCGCCCATCGCCCTATCCCAAGCGCCTGCGCAATTTTCTGGTGATGACGGGATGGGCGRCATCCCTGCTGGTACCGGCCACCGGTCATGCCCAGTTCGGCCGTTTCGAATTTAGCGACGCAGGCGATTTTTCAGAATCGGCCATCCTGCATGGTGTCAAGGCCACCCAGGCGCAATGCGCGGCCGCCGCCAACACCGTCTGGGCCGCCACGGCCAGCTCGGGCGCCGAATGCATCAAATACTGGAAGGCCGGTTTTGGCGACCAGCCCGTCAAACGCGCCATCGTGTTCTTTCATGGCGACGTCTTTGTGGGCGTAGGCAAGACCAGCAAAAACTACCTGGACTTGACCAACGCCCAGTTGCAAAACTTCGCCGACGGTTGGGCCAAAACACTCGGCATGCCCTACATCTACATGGGCCGCCCGGGCACCCACGGCTCATCAGGCGACCACATGCAGCGCAGGCGCATTGACGAATCACTCATCATCTCGGCCGCGTTAGACGAGATCAAGAAGCGCTACGGCATTGAAGAATGGGTCATCGCTGGACAAAGCGGCGGCGGCCACGTCACCTCGTCATTGATCACCGAGCGCTCGGACATCGTGTGCGCCATCCCCACCTCAGCACCCTCCTCACCCCGCATCCGCTGGGAAATGATGGGCCGCAGCAAAGACACCACCAACTACGCCGACTCCTACGAGCCGTGGAAGTTTGTCGCCAAGGAAAAAACCAACCCCAAGCTGCGCGTGTTTGTGCTGGGCAACCCGAATGACAAAAACGTTTTCTGGACCTCGCAAACCGTAATGGCCGACGCATTGCAAAAAGCGCAGATTCCGGTTCAGGTGCTACAAGGCGAAGGCACCGGTCCGGATGCGCACGGGCTGTCGAATTCGTCGCGCATTGTGGCGGGGTGGTGTGCGAGGGATTTGGGGACGGAGGAGATGGTGGCGCGGGCGGGTAAGGGGCTTAAGGGGTAACTTCGCTATTACCGATAGAAGTACCATCTATGCCTATGCCGATCGCTTTACACACGACACTGATCCTCGATGCAGGAGTGGCACACACGGCGGATAGCAATAAGTCCATCGACGAGCTATGTCCCAGAAAGCTAAAGGCATGCCGACCTATGTTGAGTCTTACTAACCATAGGGTAGTAGGTCAGCCTTTGTTCAAATGGCATGGGTACTTTTCACAGGTTTAAATGACCACAACGCGGTTAAAACCGTATTCAATCGAACGACGAGCATGAAAC
>NZ_JBFUGX010000075.1:0-9971 GCF_056402675.1 Polaromonas sp. P3_C2
G
Organism: Polaromonas sp. P3_C2; assembly: GCF_056402675.1. Taxonomy (NCBI): domain Bacteria; kingdom Pseudomonadati; phylum Pseudomonadota; class Betaproteobacteria; order Burkholderiales; family Comamonadaceae; genus Polaromonas; species Polaromonas sp. P3_C2. The sequence continues at coordinate 2 of NZ_JBFUGX010000075.1, forward strand.
GCATATGGGATGGCCCAATCCGGTAAATAAATTGAATTCAGAGTGCAAACCCCTAATGGAGGGCTTGCCGACGAAAGCCCATTATCAATTTTCAGAGGTTCCAAAGGTCAACCCACCAAACCCCTGGCGTGAACTCCCTGGATTTATTAGAATTTCAGTAATTCCTGAAAATTCAATACACCAAAGACGCCGTAAAGAGACCCAAACCATGAATCTGGCCCCCTTAACCCAGCGGTTTGTTCTCCATTTCGGTGAAATGGGCAGTCGGTGGGGCATTAACCGTACTGTGGGGCAGATTTATGCCTTGTTATATGTCTCGCCGCGGGCCCTGAATGCCGATGAAATCGGCGAAGCGCTGGCGTTTTCGCGGTCCAACGTCAGCATGGGGCTGAAGGAGTTGCAGTCGTGGAACCTGGTGCGGTTGCAGCACCTGCCGAACGACAGGCGCGAGTATTTCAGTGCGCCGGAAGACGTCTGGGCCATCTTCCGCACACTGGCCGAGGAACGCCGCAAGCGCGAGATTGACCCGACGCTTTCAATGCTGCGCGATGCGCTGATGGAACACCCGGCCAACCAGGATGACATCCACGCCCAGGCGCGCATGAAGCAGATGCACGACCTGATCGAGCTGATGACGGGCTGGCTGGCCGATGTGCAGAAGATGGACTCGGCCACGCTGATGAGCCTGATGAAGATGGGCGCCAAGGTGCAGAAGCTGCTGGAAGTGAAGGACAAGGTCGCCAGTAGCGTGAAGGCCGGTTTGACAGGCCGCACCGCATCCAGCAAAGTGGCGGCGAAGCCTTCCGGCGAGCTCCTCGGCCCCGCAGCACCTGCTGCCAACCTTCCCGACGAAAACAGGAGTTGATGATGGACGGTTTAGACGCATTCCTGTTGGCCCGCATCCAGTTCGCGGCCAACATCACCTTCCACATCCTCTTTCCCACCATCAGCATTTCGCTGGGCTGGGTGCTGCTGTATTTCAAGCTGCGCTTCGTGAAAACCAAAGCGCAATACTGGATGGACGCCTACCAGTTCTGGGTGAAAATTTTCGCGCTGACCTTTGCCCTCGGTGTGGTCAGCGGCATCACCATGAGCTTCCAGTTCGGCACCAACTGGCCGGGCTACATGCAGAAGGTGGGCAACATTGCCGGGCCGCTGCTGGCCTATGAAGTGCTCACCGCCTTCTTTCTGGAGGCCACCATGCTGGGCGTGATGCTGTTTGCGCGGGAACGCGTGAGCGAGACCATGCACACCATCGCCACGCTGCTGGTGGCGGGCGGTACCACGCTGTCGGCTTTCTGGATATTGGCGCTCAACTCCTGGATGCAGACACCCGCGGGTTTTGAAATGATCAACGGCCAGGCGCATGTGACGAGCTGGCTGGCGGTGATCTTCAATCCTTCATTTCCGTATCGGCTGGTGCACATGCTGCTGGCGTCGGGGCTGACCGTGGCATTTCTGGTGGCGGGCGTTTCGGCCTACCGCTGGCTGCGTGATGACCGCGGGGCCGAAGTCATGGCCGGCCTGAAGACGGGCATCTACATGGCTGCCATGCTGATTCCGCTGCAGATCGTTGCGGGTGACCAGCACGGCCTGAACACGATGGAGCACCAGCCGGCCAAGCTGGCCGCCATGGAAGGCATCTGGGAAACCCAAAAAGGCGTGCCCGCGGTACTGTTTGCACTGCCCGACCAAGCCACCAAATCCAACCGCTATGAAATCGGCATTCCCAAGCTGGCGTCGCTCTACCTCACGCACAGCCTGGACGGCGAGGTCAAGGGCTTGAACGAGTTCGAGGGAAAACATCCGCCGGTGGCGCCGGTGTTCTGGGCCTTTCGCATCATGGTGGGGGTGGGCGTCCTGATGCTTCTGGTCAGTTGGGCCAGCGTGTGGCAATTGGCACCCTGGAAAAAAGACCCTGACCGTACGCTCACCGTATGGCATGCACGAGTTCTGGTCGCCATGACATTCGCAGGCTGGATCGCGCTGATCGCCGGCTGGTACGTGACCGAGATCGGCCGGCAACCCTGGCTGGTGACGGGCGTGCTGACGGCAGCCGATGCCGCCTCAAGAGTGCCGGCACCGCGCATCGCGTTGACGCTGACGCTCTACCTCGCGCTGTATGCGGTGCTGCTGGTGTCTTATGTGTCGGTGGTCTTCTACCTCGCGCGGCACAGGAAACACGCCGACAAGCCGTTCGGGGACGACAACACCGCCGGTGCGACCGAGAAGGAACTCAACGTCGTGAACTACCCCGAAAAAGAAGGAGCCTCCCATGCTTGACCTTGCCCCTGACCTGACGCAAGCCGCCGGCTGGATGCCCATTGTTTTCCTGGTGGTGATGGGCCTGGCGATGCTGGCCTATGTGATTCTTGACGGCTACGATCTGGGCGTGGGCGTGTTGATGCGCACCGCCGGCGATGACGACAAGGACACCATGATCGCCAGCATCGGCCCCTTCTGGGACGCCAACGAAACCTGGCTGGTGCTGGGCGTCGGTATTTTGCTCACGGTGTTTCCGCTGGCGCACGGCGTCATCCTGGGCGCGCTGTATTTGCCCGTGGCCTTCATGCTCATCGGCCTCACGCTGCGCGGCGTGGCCTTTGACTTCCGCGTGAAGGCGCGCGCCAGCCACAAGCCCTTGTGGAACCGCATGTTCTACACCGGTTCGCTGCTCGCAAGCTGGTCGCAGGGCTACATGCTGGGTTCGCTGATCACCGGTTTTGCGGCGACCTGGTGGACCATCGTCTTCAACGCGGTCATCGGCGCGGCGCTGGTCGCGGCGTATTGCCTGCTCGGCGCCGGCTGGCTCATCATCAAATCCGAAGGCGAATTGCAACTGCAAGCCGTGCGCTGGGCCAGGCGCAGCCTCCTGTTCACTGTGATCGGCATCGGTGCCATCTCGGTGGCCACACCGCTGGTGAGCCAGAGCATTTTCGACAAATGGTTTTCGTTTCCGAACATCGTGCTGCTGCTGCCAATCCCGGCGGCCACGGCGGTGCTGTTTGGCGTGATTTTCCGCAGCCTGCAGCGCCTGCCGGTGCGCCTKGCACAAGGCAATGAATACGGCGCATGGGTACCTTTTGGTGCGACGGTGGGCGTGTTTTTGCTGGCCTTCTACGGCCTGGCTTACAGCCTCTTCCCGTGGCTGGTGATCGACAAGCTGACGATCTGGCAGTCGGCCAGCGCGCCCGAGGCCATGGGCGTGATCCTGGCGGGTGCAGCCGTGGTGCTGCCGATGATCATCGGCTACACCGTGTTCGCTTATCGCGTGTTCTGGGGAAAAAGTACCGCATTGAAATATTAGCCCCCACGCAGGATATGGCCCCCACGGTCGCTCACTTCGTGTAGCTCCCTGCCCCCCGAGGGGGCCGCCCGCCTGTGGCCCGGCAAAGCCGGTTCCACGGCTCATGCTGGTTGAAGAATTCAGGGCGTTACCAGCGGGGGTATTTACCAGCGGGGGCCGAGGGTCCGGCTTTGCCGGCCCCAGGCGCCGCCCCCTGAGGGGGACCGGGCTACACGCAGTGAGCCTGGACAGGGGGGAGCTTTTCTAAAGACTAATTTCAGGCGCGGGCGCGATGGATTCGAGTTCGAGCAGAAAGGCTTCGGCTGATTCGTAGCGGTGCTCGGGGCTTTTGGCCATCAGCTTGTTGACCACGCCCTGCAATTCCGCATGCACCGCGGGCAGGGCGGGGGTGTCGGCGTTCAGGTGCTTGGCCAGCAGCAGTTCGAGCGATTCGGCAATGTAGGGCCGGCGGTTGGCCAGCATTTCAAACAGCATCACGCCCAGGCTGTAAAGGTCGGATTGCGCCGTCACCTTGCGGCCGGTGGCCTGTTCGGGGCTCATGTAGTAGGGCGTCCCCACGACGTCGCCGTGATGGGTTTGGGTCAGTCCCATGCTGGGGGCCTGCAGCATGGACTTGGCAATGCCGAAGTCGGCCAGCGCCACGCTGCCGTCGGCGCGCAGCATGACGTTTTCAGGCTTGATGTCGCGGTGGACAATGCCGTGTGCGTGGATGGCCGACAGCGCCTGGGCGACCTCGCGCGCCACCGTCAGCGCCTGCGAGCGGGCCAGGTCGGGTCCGAACAGGCTGCGCAGGTCACCGCGTTCAAAGTACTCCATCGCGATGTAGGCATGCTCGTCGGTGAACCCCTGGTCGTAGATCTTGATCACGTGCGGATGGTCGATCTTGCAGAGCAGGGCGTATTCCTGGATGAAGCGCACCAGGTGTTCCGAGGCTTCCTTGCCGCGTGAGTCCAGCACCTTGAGCACGATCGGCAGGCCGTCGGATTCGCGTTCGCTCAGGTAGACCTCGGTCATGCCGCCCGCGCCGATCTTGCGCGTGATGCGGTAGCCCTTGAGGCGTACCGCCTCGCTGCTGGCGTCAAAGCGCAGGTCTTTCAGCGCCGAGAGCTTGGCGTCCAGCGCGCCCTTGACCGCGCGTGCGGTAATGTCCGAATTGGCGCGCACGGCGTCGCTGATCTCGCTGGCGCGCTCGGTCAGGCTGGCCATGCCGTGGATCTTGTCTTCCATGGTGGTGACGAGGCCCGTGACCTCGGCCACATCGATGGCGAGGTTGCGGCCGGGCAGCGAGAGCGAGGTGTGGATGCCGGTCTGGATACCGGTGCCGGCTTCGCCGAGCGTCTGCTCGCTGGCCATCACCGTCCAGCCCTTTTCTTCGGTGGCGTCTTCCAGCCGTGAGGCCAGCGTGACGGTTTCGCCCACGGGCGTGAGTTCCTTGGTCTGTTGCGTGCCGAGCTGGCACAGCGTGACGGCGCCGCTGTGGATGCCGATGCCCATGGCAAACGGCGGCAGCGCGCGGCCGCCGAAGCGCTGCTCCAGCCAGTCGCGGAATTCATGCGTGGCCAGTGCCATGGCAAGAGCCGCAGAAATGGCGCGGCGCGGGGCCGGCAGCGGCGAGCCGGTGAGGGTGTCGACAAACACCGCCATCAGCCCATCGCCGACAAACTTGATGTGCCGGCCGCTGTTTTTCAGCACGGGTTCGGAGATGCGCTCAAAATATTCGGTGAGCAGTTGTGACACTTCCGCGGCGTTGAGCTTTTCAGCCAGCGAGGTGAAATTGCGGATGCTGGCCACCAGCACGGTGGCATTGGCGATTTCTTCGGTTTGCGCGCTGGCCGGAATATCAACCGGTACGCTGTCGGGGCGGCTGCCGCTGATGCGGCTGGCAAAAGCTGCGCGCAGGCGTTCTTCGCCGGCGGCCACCCCCGAGTCGATGGCTTCACGCACCCGTTCTTTTTTCTTCAGCTGCGCGTTGACGGCGTCGAGCAGTTCGGCGCGGCTGAAGGGTTTTGACAGGTAGTCGTCGGCGCCGGCCGTCATGCCGCGGCGCATGCTCTCGCGGTCATCCAGCGCGGTCAGCAGCATGAAGGGAGTGTTGACCAGCAGCGGGTCGGCGCGCACGGCTGCCAGCAGTTCAAAGCCGTTCATGCCGGGCATGCCGACGTCGGAGACGATCAGGTCGGGGCGGCTTGCACGGGCCTGCTCCAGGCCCTGCCGGCCATCTGCGGCCGCGGCCGTTTCAAAACCTTCAAGTTTGAGCAGCCGCACGATGTTGCTGCGGATGGCGTCGTCGTCCTCAACGATCAGGATCAGGGTCATGGGTTTCCTTGAGAAATGGGCAGGCTGATCGTGAACTGTGTGCCCGTTCCCGGCATGCTTGCCACCTCGATTTTGCCGTGATGCAGGTCAAYGGCGTGTTTGACAATGGCCAGGCCCAACCCGGAGCCCTGGCGGTTGCCTACATTGGAGCCGCGGTGAAAGCTCTCGAACAGGCGTGGCAGGTCTGAGGGCGGAATGCCGATGCCTTCGTCACTGACGCGCAGGATCAGGTGGTCCCCGGACTCATCCTGCCGGCGGTCCAGCGTGAGCACCACCACACTGCCGGCGGGCGAATATTTGCAGGCGTTGGCCAGCAGGTTGCTGGCAATGTGCCGGACCAGCCGTTCGTCGAGCAGGACCAGCTGCGAAAAAGCGTCGTGGCCGATGGGGGCTTCAAATTCAATCGCATGCTGGCCGGCGTCGCTGGTGTGCATTTCGGTCACGAGCTTGCGGCACAGCGCCGCGATATCCAGCGGTTTCAGGTTGAGCTTGAGTTTGCCGGCGTCGGCCTGCCCGACGGTGAGCATGTCTTCAAGCATGCCCTGCATGCGTTTGACCGCGATCACCAGGTCGGCCATGATGTCCTGGCGCTCGCGGTGCGTGATTTTTTCGCCGTAGTGTTCGATCAACTCTGCGGACGACAGAATCGTGGCAAGCGGCGTGCGGAATTCATGCGAGGCCATCGACACAAAGCGCGTTTTGAGCTCACCCAGCTCGCGTTCGCGCGCCAGGGCCCGCCGGGCTTCTTCGTCGGCTTCCTTGCGGCGGGTGATGTCCACGTAAGTCCACACCGAGCCTTCCTGCGGGCGATTGCGGTCGAGCGCCGAGCCGTYAAGCTGAACCCAGATCAGTTCACCACTTTTGCGGCGCATGCGCGTTTCCAGCGAGAACGATCCGGTTTGCGCGATCTGCGCGTAGGCGAGTTCGCCGGTGCGTTCGAAGTCCTCGTCACTGGGATAGTGAACGCGCGTTTCCTGGCCCAGCAATTCGGCCGGGCTGTAGCCGAGCATGGCGGCCAGCGTGCGGTTCAGCCACTGGTGGCGCCGGCTTTTGAGGAAGGTGACGCCGACGGCGGTGGTTTCGAGGATGGCTTCGCGCTGCGTCAGCGCGGTCTTGAGTTCTTCGTCCAGCCGGCGGCGTTCGCTGATGTCGGACATGAGCACGAGCAGGGCGGGTTCGCCGTCCCACTCAATGCGCGTGCCGTAGATGCTCGCCCAGCCGGTGCGCAGGTCCGGCGCCATGGTCTCGCGCGGTGGCGTGATGAAGCGGGCCTCGTAGGCGCTGACCATGGTGCCTGACTGCATGAGCTCGCGCTGGCGCTGCACCATCCTGCGGTCGTCAGGATGGATCAGGTGCATGGACGGCAGCCCGGTGAGCGTCAGGCCGAACATGGCCTGGGCGCTGGTATTTGAAAAGCGCACGATGCCTTTCTGCACCACCAGGATCACGTCGTTGACGTTTTCCACAACCGCCCGGTAGCGCTCGGCGGCTGATCGGGTCAGAGCCTCGAGTCTTTTGCGCTCGGTGACATCTTTCAGGAAAAAAAGGTCCGCCGGCGCACCTTCCCAGTCCACCAGCACGCCGTTGATTTCCACCCAGGAAGTCGTGCCGTCGTCGCGCTGGAATCTCGCCTCAAAAGCCGGGACGACGTTGCCGGCGGCGCGCAGCTTGTGCTTGCCGGAAACAAAGTTGCGGTCTTCCGGATGGATGAACTCGATCATGGGCCGGTCGGCCATGGTGCCGGCCTCTGTACCCAGCAAGGCCAGGCACGGCGGATTGGCAAAGCGCAGCAGGCCTTCCTGCCCGACGCAGATGTTTTCGGTCGCGAGGTCCACCATGGTCTGGTAGCGCGCCAGCGATGCACGAAGCTCCTGGGTGCGAAGCGCAACCCGGCGCTCGATTTCACTTTCCATGTCCTCTGGCGTGCCCATCGCCATCCCGCTTGCTGAGCCGTCATTGATTCCCTTTTCCGCAGGTCCGGCCGTTTTCCCACGCACGCGCGGTCCACGGCCCGGCGTATCCGGGGCGGCGGATGGGAGAGCTTGAGCCTGGACGGGCATGTTTAGTGGTGGAGCACCGAGGGAGCGGGAGAGCCAGGAGGAAAAGAAGAAAAGAAAGCGGAAATCAGGACAGGAAGCGGGCAAACAGGGGTGGGGCAATGGAGGCGCAGACTTTGGGAAAGTTTACGGGGCAACCTTGCCACAACTCACTGCGGCGGTAAAGACAGGAAAGTCTGGGCGCACAACACAGCCAACCTGGCATAACCGGCTGGCGGTGCCGGCTGCCATCCCCTCTTGCAGGGCGTCGTCCTGAAAGCCCTAGCCGCCATGCTCCAGCGTGAAGCCGGCATTGCGGTCTTGCCCCAGCAGGGCCACCATTTGCGGCAGGGCCGCTTGCAGCTCTGCCTTGAGGGTGTGGGGCGGGTTAATGACAAACATGCCGCTGGCAGGAAGGCCCGGTCGCACCACGTCACCGGCGGCATCTGTTGTTAATTTGCTCGATTTCACCGTTAAAGCGGCATTCAACCAGCTTCGGCTGGCTTTGACGGCCAGCGTCTTGAGCTTACGGGGCAGGTCATGGGCTTCCGGCCGCGGGATGATGGGATACCAGACCACATAGGTGCCGGTGGCGAAGCGCTTGACGGCGTCTGCCATGCAGGCCGACACGCGCGCGTAGTCGCTCTTCATTTCATAGCTGGGATCACACAGCACCATCGCCCGGCGGGCGGGTGGCGGCAAAAAGGTTTTCAGGGCTTCAAAGCCGTCTTCGCGCGAAACCGCCACCTGGCGGCCTACACCCAACTGTTCAATGTTGCCGGAAAGCGACTTGAAATCGGTGGGATGCAATTCAAACAACTTGAGCTTGTCGCGCCCGCTCAGGAATTGCTGCTCGATGAAAGGGGAGCCCGGATAGATCTTCAGGTGCGCGATGTCGCCGCTTTCGGCGAATTGCGGGTTCAGGCCGCGCAGCAGGTCGATGTAGTCCTGCAGGGCAGGCGCCCAGCCGCCTGCGGCTGGTTTGGCGGTGGTGGGCTTTGCTATTTTTTTAGGAGCTGCTTGCGCATGCTGTGCTTGGGCTGGAGCCGGTTTTGCCTCGGAAACAGATTGGGAAAGCAGCCTGAAAATGCCTTCCTGGGCCTCACCGCTGGTTTCGGTGTAGTCGCCGTCAAGCCGGTACAGGCCCGCGCCCGCATGCGTGTCGATCACGGTCAGCGCCGTGTCTTTCTGGGTCAAATACTTCATCAACGCGATCAGCGTGGTGTGCTTGAGCACGTCGGCGTGGTTGCCTGCGTGGAAGGCGTGGCGATAGGAAAACATGGGTCTATCCTACCTTCTTGCATGGGGGAAATGCCTTAAACCCGGCTGAATATTGACGCAAGTCCTTGATTTTTCATATAATCGTGGGCTCTGCAGCGCCTAGTGGTTCCGCGGCAGAGCTTGAAATACTGCCTAAGAGGTTCTCATCAGAAGAACACCGACCGCAGAAAAGAACCCGACAAACCATTTTTTCGAAAGAAAACTCATGAAAACGTTCAGCGCAAAACCCGCTGACGTGACGCACGAGTGGTTTGTGATTGACGCGACCGACAAGGTCCTCGGACGAGTAGCCAGCGAAGTTGCTCTCCGTTTGCGCGGCAAACACAAGGCCATTTATACGCCTCACGTCGATACCGGTGACTTCATCGTCATCATCAATGCAGCCCAGCTGCGCGTCACCGGCGCCAAGTCGACTGACAAGATCTACTATCGCCATTCCGGTTATCCAGGCGGCATCACTGCCACCAATTTCCGCGACATGCAAGCCAAGCACCCCGGCCGCGCTTTGGAAAAAGCCGTCAAGGGCATGCTGCCCAAGGGCCCGCTCGGCTACGCCATGATCAAGAAACTCAAGGTGTACGGTGGTGCAGAGCACCCGCATACCGCCCAACAGCCTAAAGTGCTGGACATCTAAGGAGCCATTGATGATTGGTGAATGGAACAATGGCACCGGCCGTCGCAAATCCAGCGTCGCCCGTGTGTTTATCAAAAAAGGCACCGGCAAGATCACGATCAATGACCGTGACATCCAGGTGTTCTTCGGTCGTGAAACCTCGATCATGATCTGCCGCCAACCCCTGTTTCTGACGAACCACGTCGAGACGTTTGACATCATGGTCAACGTCCACGGCGGCGGCGAGTCCGGCCAGGCCGGCGCAGTGCGCCACGGCATCACCCGTGCGCTGATCGATTACGACGCAACGCTCAAGCCGGCCCTGAGCCAGGCTGGCTTTGTGACCCGCGATGCACGTGAAGTCGAACGTAAAAAAGTCGGTTTCCGCTCAGCTCGCCGCCGCAAGCAGTTCAGCAA
>NZ_JBFUGX010000076.1:0-9967 GCF_056402675.1 Polaromonas sp. P3_C2
GGGCATCCAGCAGGCGCGGGCGTTGCGGGTAGGGCGAATCCTGCAGGCCCAGGCGCCCGCGGGCGTCGCATTCGCAGGCCAGCAARATATCGCCGAAACGCTGGGGCTTGCGAAACGCATCGCAGCGCTCCAGCAGCCGCACCAGGGCCGCGGCGCCCAGGCTTTCGCTGCGGTGCACGTTGCCGTGCTCGCGGGCCACCACGTCGGCARTYTCGCGGCAGTCSACCGGCACGCGCAGGCGCTCGCAGACGTCTTTCAGCAGTTGGGCGCTGCGTTCTTCGTGACCGATGTGCCGCGGCAAAACATCGGCCGGTGTCGTGCCCTTGCCGAGGTCGTGGCACAGGCAGGCAAAGCGCACGGCCAGCGAGCCCTCAAGCTGCGCCGACATGTCCAGCACCATCATCAGGTGAACGCCGGTGTCGACCTCGGGGTGGTGGCTGGCGGGCTGGGGTACACCCCAGAGGCGCGCTACCTCGGGCAGCAACTTTTGCAGCGCGCCGCATTCGCGCAGCACCTCGAACATGCGTGAAGGCTTGCCCTCCATCAGCCCGCGTGCGAACTCCTGCCACACCCGTTCGGGTACCAGCGCATCGGCTTCGCCTTCGGCCACCATGTCCCGCATCAGCGCCATGGTTTCGGGCGCCACGGAGAAATCCGGAAAGCGCGCGGCAAAGCGCGCCAGGCGAAGGATGCGGACGGGGTCCTCGCGGAAGGCATCCGTCACGTGGCGCAATACCTTGTCCCGGATGTCCTGCTGCCCGCCGAACGGGTCGATCAGCGCCGAAAAATTGGGGTTAAAACTGGCTGAAGCTGTTTCTGGACGGGCGGGAGCAGCTATTGAATTGATAGTGAGGTCGCGCCGCGCCAGGTCCTGCTCCAGCGTGACGTCGGGCTCGGCGTGCACCACAAACCCGCGGTAGCCCGGCGCGGTTTTGCGTTCGGTGCGGGCCAGGGCGTATTCCTCACGGGTGTCCGGGTGCAGGAACACCGGGAAATCCTTGCCGACCGGCAGGTAGCCTTGTGCCACCAGCGCTTCAGGGGTGGCGCCCACGACGACCCAATCGTGGTCCTGCACGGGCAGGCCCAACAAGGTATCGCGCACCGCGCCACCAACCATGAATATTTCCATCAGGTCAGTTTAGCGGTTCGCGCCAGCCCCAACAGCCCGGTCGGCGCCGGACTTTCGGTTCAGGAAAAAACAGGCCGGAAGAAACTGCGCTCGTAGCTGATGATGCAGCCGGTCGTTTCGGCGTATTTGAAAGCCGCCAGGCATTCCTGGTCGGAAAAGGAGTTCTGGCGGTAAATCTCGTAGGCCGCCAGACTCTCAAAGGTGAACAAGGCCAATGCAATATTGTTGGCGCCTTCGCTGGGCATGAAGTAGCCATGGTGCGTGCCGCCGAATTTCTCGACCAGCGGAATCCACAGCTTGCCGTAGTGCTCGAACTCCTTGAGTTTGGCGGTGTTCAGCACGTAACGCAGATAGATCGTGACCATGATGTCTCCCGTTCAGCGCCTGACGCGGTAGGGCTCTTCGAATTCGCGGAAATCGTTTTCGGCCAGCGCGTCGTCGATCCAGGCTTTGACACCGGGCAGCGCGCTGACGCGCTGAATGTAGGCGCCGATTTCCGCCGGTACCGGCAGGGCGTACCGGCTCAGGCGCATGCACACAGGCGCAAAGAAGGCATCGGCAATGCCGAACTCTCCAAACAAGAAATTGGCCCCCACGGTCGACTGCGTCTCCCTGCCCCCCGAGGGGGCGCTCGCACCTTGGGGCGGCCCGGCGGTACGAGGGTCCTTGTATTGCTGCAGCAACTCGGTCCACATCTCGACAATGCGCTGCACGTCGGCACGCACGGCCGATTTGTCGCGCCAGATCAGCTGGCCCATGTCCGACAGGTCGGCTTCGATGTTCATGGGGCAGGCCGAACGCAGCGCGCCAAAGCCGCTGTGCATTTCAGCGCATACGCTGCGCGCCCGGGCGCGCGCTTTCACATCCTGCGGCCAGAGCTTTTTCTCGGGAAAGCGTTCCGCGAGGTATTCGGCAATCGCCAGCGTGTCCCACACGACAAAACCGCCGTCGTCCAGCGCCGGCACCCGGCCGGTCGGGTTCACGCCGCTGATTTTTTCCTTGAAGGTCGAGTTGGCATCGAACGAGTCAAAGCGCAGTTTGATTTCTTCAAAAGGAATGCCGGCCTGCTTGAGCAGCACCCAGGGGCGCATGGACCAGGACGAGTAGTTTTTATTGCCGATGTAGAGCTTGAGCATGGTGTCCCTGTTCTGCTGATGATGAAGGAAAGAAGTCAAATGGAAAAACGACTTGCGATGCTACCGCCGTGCGAAATCACGATTGATGCAAAAAATCTTTGAAATTAATGCTACATCCACGGCGAGTAAGAAGGGCGGATTTCCTCTTCAGGCCAACCGGGGCCGCGGAACCGGCTTTGCCGGGCCGCAGGCGCAGCGCCCCCTCGGGGGGCAGCGACCCACACGAAGTGGGGAAGCGTGGGGGCCTAAAAACGGCCGGCGGTTTTACGCTTGGCCGTCAGTCCGCTGCGCAAGCCCTGCGCTCCCAGATAAGAAGGCCCCACCGCATCCAGCGCGGCAGGATGAACACCCAGTGCCTGCAGGCCGGGCAGCTTGCCGGTGGCCACGTTGTCGGTGGCCATGGCGTCGAGGTTGTCGCGGCTCAGCAGCGGCTCTCCGGGCGCGAGCTCCATGAGGCGCGCCTGCAGGCGCCCCAGGGAATCCGGCAGGCTGATCACCGGGCGGCCCTTGCCGCCGTTGATACCGGCGTAGCGACCGGCCAGCCTGACCAGCTGGCGCAGCGTGAACACGTCGGGCCCGCAAACTTCATAGATCTGGCCGGCGGTGTCGGGGTCTTGCAGGCAGTGCACGATGGCGTCGGCGACGTCTTCCACCCAGACGGGCTGAAAGCGCGCATCCGCGGCTGCAAGCGGAACCACCGGAAAGATCTGCTGGAGCCGGGCAAAGGTGTTGAGGAATTTGTCTTCAGCGCCAAAAATCACGCTGGGCCGCAGCACGGTCACATCCAGCCCGGTGCTGAGCAGCACGGCTTCACCGCGCGCCTTGCTGCGCTGGTACATCGATGCCGAACCGGGCGAAGCACCCAGGGCGCTGATGTGAACGATGCGCCTGAGGCCGCTGGCTTCACAGGCCCGGGCCAGCTCCAGCGGCAGTTGCACATGCGCCTTGTCGAATGCGGCCTCTGTGCCGTGAAGGATGGCAATCAGGTTGACCACGGCGTCGTGGCCGGCCAGCAGCGGTGCCAGCGAGGAAGCATCGTGGGCGTCGGCCTCAATCACATCCACCAGCGGCAGCATTTGCAGGTGGCGGGCATTGGCCTGCCGGCGAGTGACCACGGTGACGCGGCATTGCAGCCGCGCCAGTTTTTCGCAGACGTGCGCGCCGACAAAGCCGGTGCCGCCAAGAAGAAGGATTTTTTTCATAACCCCTAATTTAGCGCTTTTACCGTGCCTTGCGCCCTGTTGGCCCATTCTTTGGCCATTCAGGCCTCCAGGCCATGCTGGATGGTCGCAAGCAGCTATCAAATTAATAGCGATTTTTGGCCTTGCAGGATCCGCCCTTGGCCTACACGCCAGGGCCTGCGCCGTCCCCATAATGGTTGAATGAACATTTTTGAAGCACTGCGAACAAGCCATGTCACCCAGCGCGCCCTGGCGGACAACCTCATCAAAACGCAGGGCGACAGCAAGGAAAGAGCCACGCTGTTCAAGGAGCTCAAGCTTGAACTGGCGGCGCATGCCGCGGCGGAAGAGCGCTTTTTTTATGTGCCGCTGATTGCGCACGACATGACACAGGAACCCTCACGCCACGGCATTGCCGAGCACCACCAGATGGACAAGCTGGTGGAAACGCTGGAAGAAACCGATTTCAGCTCGCCCGCCTGGCTGGCCACGGCCAAAGAGCTGCACCACAAGATTTATCACCACCTTGAAGACGAGGAGCAGGGTGTGTTCCAGCTGGCGGGAAAGGTGCTGAGCGAAGCCGAAAAGCTGTCGCTGGCCAAGGGCTATGAAGGCGAGTTCGTCTCGCAGCGCACGAAAAATTAAACCACCACGGCGCCCCTGGACGAGCTTATGAACCGTCCCCGCGCTTGTCGCCGTCAGGCTTGAGCAGCGGTTCGGGCTTTTCCAGAAAACGCACCAGGCGCGGCACCAGCGCCAGGATGCCGAGCGCCAGCAGGGTGCTGAGGACCGCAGTGCTTTCACGTCCCATGCCGGCCGCCACGCCAATGGCCGCCGTCAGCCAGATGCCGGCGGCGGTGGTCAGGCCCTTGACCTGCTCTTCGTCGGGGTTGCCCTTGATGTGCCCCTTGAGGATGGTGCCCGCGCCCAGAAAGCCGATGCCGGCAATCACGCCCTGAATCACCCGGCTCAAGTCGGCGGTGATCATGCCGGACTGCTGCGACACCAGCACGAACATCGCGGAACCCATGGCCACCAGCATGTGCGTGCGCACGCCGGCGGCCTTGCCTTTTTGCTCGCGCTCTATGCCCAGCAAGCCGCCCAGCAACGCCGCCAGCGTGAGGCGAACCATGACGCGCGTGGCCTGCTCGGCATCGGGCAAATCTGAAAACTCCGAGCCGATGGTGTCACCGACTTGCTGCCACCAGGTGGACGCCATGCGGACTCCTTTAGATCGTAAACAGGTTCTTACGTGTTCGGTTGAGGGATGGGCTCGCCCGATTGACTGTAGCGCGTCTGCCGTACGGCGTCACCGAAAAGCCCTGTCCACCGTCAGGGATGGATTTTTTCGCCCCGCTTGAGCATGTCGGCGAACTTCACCAGCCGGCGCTCGCGTGTCTCGGCTTTCTTGGCGGTTTGCAGCCTGAACAAAATGGCGAAGCGGTTGCGTGAGTCCAGTGTTTCGAAGAAGGCCTTGGCTTTGGCGCTCTTCGCGAGCAACGCCGCTAGGTCGTCAGGAACCGCCATCTTGCTCTGCGCGTCATAAGCCGCGTCCCAGCGGCCGTCGGCCTTGGCGCGTTCGACCTCGGCCAGGCCCGCCGGCTGCATGGCGCCGGATTCAATCAGTGCCAGGGCCTTGGCGCAGTTGACCTTGGACCAGGTGCTGCGTGCGCGGCGCGGAGTGAATTTTTGCAAAAAATACTGCGCGTCCATGGAATTCCTCTGGCCGTCTATCCAGCCGTGGCAGAGCGCCGCTTCCAGCGCTTCGGCGTGGGTGATGGAGGCTATGCCTGAATCCTTCCTGGCGATTTGCAGCCAGACACCGGCGCTGCTTGCGTGGTGTTTGGCCAGCCATTGGGTAAAGGCCTGGGTGTCTTTGCAGCGCACGGTGGCAAGCGGGGCGGCGGGAGTCTTGGCAGGCGTTTTGGAAGCGGGTTTGGCGGAGGTGGGCATGACGCATTTTGCGTGACACGCGGGGTTCACGGCAAGCCATGGGGGCGATCGGTGGAGGGCGAGTGCTATTAATTCAGGAGCATTCTGCGCAGATATTTAAAAGGCTTCAGTCACTTTCTGCATAAAAAAACCACCCGGAGGTGGTTTTTCGGAGTCGCGGCTGGCAGTCGCGGCTGACTTCACTGCGTGATGTAGTCCGACACCACTTTCCAGCGCGCGTCCTGCAACATCGACAGGCGCGACTGGTTGTTGCCCAAGCGCTTTTGCGGGCCGAACTTGCCTTCGGAGCTGCCGAAGATGTCGGCCGGGATCACCATGGTGTCCATGGCCTTGATGAAGCTCTCGGTCGTCAGGCTGGCGCCGGCTTTCTGCGATGCACGGATAAAGCTGTCGACCACCGTATAGCCGTAGACCGAGAACACCGTCGGGTCTTCATTGAAGGCGGTCTTGTACTTGTTGGCCCAGAAGCGGATGGGCTGCGAGGCTTCGTCCAGGTAGGGGTTTTGCACCGTCATGGTGGCGTAGAGGCCGTCCATGGCTTTGCCGCCCAGCTTGTGGATCAGATCGGTGTAGGCGGCGCTGGAGCCCAGGAAGACCGGGTTGTAGCCCAGCTTGCGCGCGGTGCCGATGCCGCCAATGGTTTCGCGGATGATGGTGCCCAGCACCACCAGGTCGCATTCAGAGGCCTTGAGCTTGGCGATCTGCGACGAGAAATCGGTCGCGCCGCGCTTGAAGGAGGTCTTCTCGACCATGGTCATGCCGATGGCTTTGAGGCCGTCATCGGCGCCGCGCTGCACTTCGAGGCCAAACTCGTCGTCCTGGTACATCGAGCAGACCTTTTTGGCGTTCTTTTCTTTCACCAGCTTGGGTACGGCCGCCTTCATCTGGTCGTAATAGGTGGCGGCAAACGAGTACTTGAGCTTGTGAAAGGGCTCGTACATCTCGCGCGCGGCCGTCACCGGGAAGAAGTTGATGACATTTTTTTCGAACTGCACCGGCATGGCGGCCAGGTTTTGCGCAGTACCCAGGTGGCCCACCATGGCGAAGATCTTGTCCTGGTTCACCAGCTTTTGCGCCGCCAGCACCGCCTTCTTGGGGTCGTAGCCCGAGTCCTCGACGATCAGCTTGACCTTGCGGCCGTTGATGCCGCCTTGTTCATTCAGCTCGTTGACGCGCAGCGTCATGCCGTTGCGGATTTGCTTGCCGAAGCCCGCGAGCGGGCCCGACAAATCCTGGATGGAGCCCAGCGTGATTTCGGTTTTGCTGACGCCCTGGCTTTGCGCCTGTGCAGTAGCGGCCGACAAGGCGGCTACGCAGGCCAGCGCGGAAAGGACGGCGGTTGATTTCAGTTTCATGGTTTTGTCTCCTGTAAAGGTTCTTGGCTCTTGTTCACCCGGTGCACGGAATCAGTACATGGCCTCTATTTGCGGGGCGTATTTTTGTTCTACGAGTTTGCGCTTGAGCTTCATGGTCGGCGTGAGTTCTTCGTCCTCCGCCGTGAGCTGCGTGTCGAGCAGGAAGAATTTCTTGATCTGCTCGACCCGCGCAAACTTCTTGTTGACCCGGTCGATTTCCGACTGAATCAATTCTTGCACTTCAGTTGCCCGCGTCAAGCTGGCGTAATTACTGAAGGGTATGTCCGCATCCTGGGCGAATTTCTCGACGTTTTCCTGGTCGATCATGATGATGACGGTGAGGTAGGCGCGCTTGTCGCCGATGACCACGGCGTCGGTGATGTAGGGGGAGAACTTGAGTTCGTTTTCCAGCTCGCTGGGCGTCACGTTCTTGCCGCCGGCGGTGATGATGATGTCCTTCATCCGGTCGGTGATACGGAAAAACCCTTGCTCGTCCATCACGCCCACGTCGCCGGTGTGCAGCCAGCCCTGGGCATCCAGCGTCTCGGCGGTTTTTTGTGGCTGGTTCAGGTAGCCCATGAAGACATTGGTGCCCCGCACCAGAATCTCGCCGGTGGCTGCATCCAGCCGCATTTCGTTGTAGCCGGCGGCCGGGCCGATGGAGCCGGGCCTCATGCAGCTGGCCGGCACGCCGCTGGCGGCGCCGCAGGTCTCCGTCATGCCCCAGACCTCCAGCATGGGAACGCCCAGCGCCATGTACCACTTCACCAGGTCGGGCGAAATGGGCGCCGCACCCGTGACGCAAAACCGCGCCTTGTGAATGCCAATGAGCTTGCGCGTGTTGTTGAGCGCCAACCAGCGCGCCAGCGTGAAGCGGGCCTTGAGCGATGCGCTGACCGGCTGGCCGGCCAGCACGGTGTCGGCGATGCGCATGCCCACGCCGATGCTCCAGGCATAGGCGGCCTGTTGCAGCCAGCTGGCTTCCTTCAACGCGATCATCACGCCTGAATAAAACTTTTCCCACACACGCGGCACGGCGGTGAACACTGTGGGCGCGATCTCGCGCACGTTCTCGGGAATGGTTTCGGGGTTCTCGACAAAATTGAGCTTGGCGCCCGCATACATCGCGAAATATTCGCCGCCCATGCGCTCGGCGATATGGCACAGCGGCAAAAAGCACATGCGCTCGTCGTCTTCGTTCTGTGCCACCAGCGTGTTGTAGCCGCGCGCGGTAAACACCAGCCCGCGCTGGCTGTGCATGGCGCCCTTGGGTTTGCCGGTGGTGCCCGAGGTGTAGACCAGGATGGCCAGGTCCTCGGGTCTGCAGGCAGCAGCGCTGTCTTTCACCGCGTTGGGGTGATCCGCCAGGTAACTGCGGCCCAGCGCGCGAAGTTCGGCCAGGCCCATGACGCCCGGGTCATCCAGGTCACGCAGGCCTTCGGTGTCAAACACGATGATCTTGCGCAGCAGCGGTAATTGCGGCCGCACTTCCAGTGCCTTGTCGAGCTGCTCGTCGTCTTCGACAAACAGCACGGTGGTGCGCGAGTCATCGCAGAGGTAGTGCACCTGCGATGCGGCATCGGTAGGGTAGATGCCGCTGCACACACCGCCGCAGCTCAGTACCGCCAGGTCGGCCAGCACCCATTCGATCACGGTGTTGGAAAGGATGGAGGCGCATTCGTCGCGCGCAAAGCCCAGGCTGAGCAGGCCGGCGGCGACTTCGCGTACCGCGTCACCGGTTTGTGTCCACGTCCAGCTGCGCCAGATGCCCAGCTTTTTCTGCCGCATCCAGGTCTTGTGGCTGCGCTGCTCCACCGCGTTCCAGAATACGGCGGGAATGGTTTCGCCCGGCATGACGATGGCATGCTCGGGCTGGATATGGCTAAGGTCCCAAAGGTTGCTCATTCAGTCACCGCCACGTCTTCTTTTTCTTCCAGCGCCGCTCGCCCCGCACACCGTCTTCCTTCATGCCGAGGTAGAACTCCTTGATGTCGTCCTTCTCGCGCAGGCGGGCGCAGGTGTCTTCCATCACGATGCGACCGTTCTCCAGCACATAGCCATAGTCCGACGCGTTGAGCGCCATGTTGGCGTTTTGCTCGACCAACAGGATGGTGGTGCCGCGCTCGCGGTTGATGCGCACCACAATCTCAAAAATTTCCTTGGTGAGTTTGGGCGACAGGCCCAGGCTGGGTTCGTCGAGCAAGATGAGGTCGGGCGAGGCCATGAGCGCGCGCGAGATCGCCAGCATTTGCTGCTGCCCGCCCGACAGCAGCCCGGCGTCTTGCAGGGCGCGCTCTTTCAGGATCGGGAAGTAGCCGTACACCGCCTCCATGTCGAGCGCCACACCGTCGCTGTCTTTGCGGGTGTAGGCGCCCATCAGCAGGTTGTCGCGCACGCTCAGCAAAGGGAATACCTCGCGTCCCTCTGGCACATGCGACAAGCCTTGCTGCACGATATGGGCCGGATCCTGTGCCGTGATGTCCTCGCCCTTGAAGTCGATGGAGCCTTTGCGCGGATCGAGGATGCCCGAGATGGTCTTGAGGATGGTGGATTTGCCTGCACCGTTGGAGCCCAGCACCGTGGCAATTTCGCTGCGGCGCACCTGCAGGCTGATGCCGCGTATGGCCTTGATGGGGCCATACGAACTCTCGACGTTGAGGAGTTTCAGGACGGGTTGGTCACTCACCGGTGGGGGAACCGCGCTCATGCCGTTCTCCTTAAAGACGTGACCTCATCCACCGAACCAAGATAAGCCTCAATCACACCGGGATCGCGCTGTACTTCGCGCGGCGTGCCCATGGCCAGGACTTCGCCCTGGTTCATGGCGAGAACCCGGTCAGACACGCGTGAGACCAGCGACATATCGTGCTCGACCATCAGTACCGTGATGCCCAGCTCGTGCTGGATGTCCTGGATCCAGAAGGCCATGTCGCCGGTTTCCTCCACATTGAGGCCGGAAGAGGGCTCGTCAAGCAGCAGCAACTGCGGCTCGGTGCACAGCGCCCGCGCCAGCTCGACCACCTTGCGCACGCCGTAGGGAAGACCTGCGACCATCGAATCGCGGTGATGTTGCAGGTCGAGGAAGTCAATGACCTGCTCGGCTTTTTCGCGTGCCAGCAGTTCGGCATCTCGCGCCCTGGCGGTAAAAAACAGGTCGTGCAGCAAGCCGGTTTGCCGGTGCGTGTGCCGGCCAATCAACAGGTTGTGCAGCAC
>NZ_JBFUGX010000077.1:0-9887 GCF_056402675.1 Polaromonas sp. P3_C2
CCCAAGGGATCATGGAATTGCTGGCGGTCCAGCAACGAGCGCAGCTGCAGGTCGTCGCCACTACCGCTCACGGTTTCAAATTTCAGCTGGTAAGGAGGTGGCGARGCAGCTCCGGTGATGGGAACTGCTCCCGAAACGGGAGCGTGCGACATCCGGAAGCTTTCCTTGCGTACAACACGCTCTGGCGGGGCGAAATAGCCCTCGATCAGCTTCAGTGTACCCCTCGAGGCGTCCTCGGTCAGTCGTCGTCYGACGCGTCCAGTCCGGGGAAAAGCACCTCGGTAAAGCCAAACTGGCTGAAGTCGCGGATGCGCATGGGATAAAGCTTGCCAATCAGGTGATCGCACTCATGCTGCACCACCCGCGCGTGAAAACCGTCCACCGAACGCTCAATCGCATCACCGTACTGGTCAAAGCCGCTGTAACGAATTCGCGAAAGGCGCGGGACCAGGCCGCGCAGACCGGGTACGGAAAGGCAGCCTTCCCAGCCGCCCTCTTCTTCAGGCCCCAGGGGCGTAATCAAAGGGTTCAGCAAGACGGTGCGGGGCACTACCGGTGCATCGGGATAGCGTGGGTTGACCGTGTCAGTCCCGAAAATTACCAGCTGCAGGTCGACCCCAATCTGTGGGGCTGCCAGGCCGGCACCGTTGACAGCGCGCATGGTATCGAACATGTCAGCAATGAGCAGGTGCAGCTCGTCGGTGTCGAAGGCGGTCACGGGCTGAGCCACGCGCAGCAGCCGCGGGTCGCCCATTTTGAGGATTTCGCGAATGGTCATGCGCCAATTATCGTGTCGCAGGGCCTCATCGGGGAAGTTTTAGCGCCAATGCCGGTAGCCCCAACCCCGGTAATAGCCGGGCGCGGGAACCACCACCACGGGGGCTGGCTCTACGTAGACAGGGCGGGCCGGGTAAACAGCCACCGGACGCGGGGCAATCGGCGCCACCACGCAGCCAGACAGCAAAACAGCCAGGCCGGCAGCCCCTGCCAGGACAGATAAACGTTTGTAATTCATGAAAAACTCCTGTGTGTACAGGTCTTTTCAACGTCCGGCGTAGTCGCCTGGCGTGACGTCCGGCGTGCAAACCCCGGTAACGCCATGTAAGGCGCTTCCTTGACGCACTATTCCGTGGTGCTGGCGCTCCAGTAGGCCTGGCTGACCGCAGGCAAATCACCGAGCTGACTGACAAGGCGGTCCATCGCGGGGCCATCCACCGCAATGGCGACCAGCGTCGCCTGGATCTTCACGCCTTCCTCGCCGAAAGCGGACACTTTGAGGTCGTTGGTCGGATAGTGCAGCTCCTCCAGCGATTTCTCCAGGGCACCCAGCACCTCTTTTTGATGCCCCCCGTTCGTGACCACATAGACCGAGTTGGTTACCTCGGCCGACTGCACGTCCAGTGGCAAGCGGTTGATCTGGTTGACGATGGGCCGCAGCAAGGTATTGGCCGCCAGCACGAACAGCGTGGCAATGCCTGCCTGCACTACCAGATCAGCCCCCGCGCAGGCGTCCACAGCACCCGAGCACCACAAGGTAGCGGCCGTGTTGAGCCCGCGCACATTGCCTTCCTCGCGCATGATCACGCCGGCACCCAGAAAGCCAATGCCCGAGACCACATAAGCCACCACATGCACCGCACCCGACGAGCCGGTAAGCCGATTCGCCATGTCGACAAAAATCGCAGAGCCTACAGCCACCAGTACGTTGGTGCGAAGTCCTGCGGTGCGCTGCCGGTACTGGCGCTCAAAACCGATCAAGGCGCCAAAGACGAACGCGGATGACAGGCTCAGGAGCGAGTCCAGGAGGTCCGCAGAGTTGAGGTTTTCGAATGCCTGCATGGGTGTGTTGCCTCCCGTGAGCCTGAAACTATCCGGGTGGGCCAGCCAGCAAGGCCAGCAAGGCCGCTTCGTCGATGACCGGAACACCCAGTGTTTGGGCCTTGACCAGCTTGCTGCCAGCCTCCTCGCCGGCCACTACATAGTCGGTCTTCTTGCTGACCGAGCCAGCCACCTTGCCGCCGGCAGCCTCCACCTTGTCTTTGGCCCCGTCGCGGCTCAAGGTGGGCAATGTGCCGGTGATGACAAAAGTCTTGCCCGACAACGGCTGCGGCGCCCTGGCAGCTGGTTCACCCTCCTCCCAGGTCACGCCACAGGCGCGCAGTTGCTCGACCACTTCGCGGTTGTGCGCCTGCTCAAAGAAGGTGCGAATACTCTGCGCCACGATCGGCCCCACATCGCTGACTTCCAGCAGTTGCTCTTCGGTGGCATCCATGATGGCGTCCAGCTTGCCGAAATGGCGCGCCAGCTCCTTGGCCGTCGCCTCGCCGACGTGGCGTATGCCCAGGCCGAACAGGAAGCGAGGCAAAGTTGTCTGCTTGGACTTTTCAAGCGCTTCCAGCAAGTTGTTGGCAGACTTCTCCGCCATGCGGTCCAGGCTGGCGAGCGCCGTCAGGCCCAGTTTGTAGAGATCGGGCAAGGTGCGGATCACATTCGCATCCACCAGTTGCTCGACCAGCTTGTCACCCAGGCCTTCGACTTCGACGGCGCGCCGGTGTGCGTAATGCAGGATGGCTTCCTTGCGCTGGGCACCGCAGAAAAGTCCGCCAGYGCACCGGTAATCGGCTTCATCTTCTTCTCGCACGGCGTCGGAGCCGCAGACGGGGCATTTGCGTGGCATCGTGAATTGCGGCGCATCCTGGACCCGTTTGTCGAGCAGCACGCTGACGACCTCGGGGATCACGTCACCCGCGCGGCGCACGATCACGGTGTCTCCCACCCGCACGTCCTTGCGGCGTGCTTCGTCTTCGTTGTGCAGCGTGGCGTTGGTCACGGTGACACCGCCCACAAACACCGGTGCCAGCTTGGCAACCGGCGTCAGCTTGCCGGTGCGTCCCACCTGCACTTCAATGGCCAGCACGGTGGTGAGCTGCTCCTGCGCCGGGTATTTGTGGGCCACGGCCCAGCGCGGCTCGCGCGTGACAAAGCCCATTTTTTTCTGCAGCGCCAGGCTGTTGACCTTGTAGACCACACCGTCAATGTCGTAAGGCAGGCTGTCGCGCTGCTTGCCCATGGTCTGGTGGAATGCTATTAATTCAGGAGCGCCTTGCGCAAGTTGCGTCTGGGCTGCGACCGGAAAACCCCATGATTTGAGTGTTAGCAGGAGCTGAAAATGGGTTTCGAACGCCGGACCGCCCTCTTCCGGCGGAGAGATATCCCCCAAACCGTAAGCAAAAAAACTCAAGCGCCGCCGCGCGGCCAACGCTGGATCCAGCTGGCGCACGCCGCCAGCCGCGGCGTTGCGCGGATTGACGAAGGTTTTTTCGCCCTTGGCGCCTTGCGCGATCTTCTCGCGCTGCTTCTCGTTGAGCGCTTCGAAGTCAGCGCGGCGCATATAAACCTCGCCACGCACTTCCATGACCGGCGGAGCGTCGGCAGGCAATCGAAGCGGAATCTGGTTGATGGTCCGGATGTTCTGCGTTACGTCCTCGCCGACTTCACCGTCACCGCGCGTGGCGGCCTGCACCAGGATACCGTTTTTATAACGCAGGCTCATCGCCAGGCCATCGAACTTGAGTTCCGCGACATATTCGACAGGCGGATCGGATTCCGCCAGACCCAACTCCTTGCGCACGCGGGTATCGAAATTCTGGGCGCCTGTGGCTTCCGTGTCGGTTTCAGTGCGAATGCTGAGCATGGGCACCTTGTGGCGCACACTGGCGAATTGGTCCAGCGGCTTGCCGCCCACGCGCTGGGTCGGTGAATCGGGTGTCAGCAGTTCCGGATGAGCCGCCTCAAGCGCCTGCAACTCTTTGAACAGCTTGTCGTACTCGGCATCGGGAATCGTGGGCTCATCGAGCACGTAGTAGCGGTGCGCGTGCAGATGCAGCTCTGCGCGCAACGCAGCGACGCGCTCCGCGGCGGAGGCCGGCTGCGGCGAGGGTTCGGGCTGCGCAAACAGGTCTTTGATGGCCATGAAGAAAGTCGGAAACGGGCGAAAAGCCCGGGAAATTCAGGAAAAAAGCCGGCGCCCCAACACCGAGCCCGCCGACAAATCGCGGCTGTCGAGCGTGTCATACAGCTGCTCCAGGTCTGCATGGATGACCTCCATCGCCTCAGGTCGGATCAGGTTGCCGTTGTCGTCGATGATCACGCCGTCCATATTGGCGGCCAGGGAGAGCGCGGCTTCGCACATGCGTGCAAAAGGCTGCTCAGAGCGGGAAACCTGTGGAACGTCGAGCGACAGCGTCAGTTCACGCAGCGCGGTCTGCTCCGGGTCTTCGGCCATTGCAGCCTGAGTATCAAAAGCCAGCCCCAGGATGGGAGCCTGCCCCTGCTGGCTTGCCGGCAACACCATGCGCCCGGGAATGGAACCTGGAACGAAACCCAGCCGGGCCGCACTTTGGTGGACATAACCCGGACTCCAGGCCGTGTTGACGGCGCGCAGGGTAAAGCTCAGCTGTGCGTCATGGCCGCTGGCAAACTGGTCGAGTTCGCGGGCTCGCGCCACCTCGTCCAGCATTTCCGGAAACTCCGGCTCGCCGCCCACCGCATCGGCAAACGCCTGCGCCTTCATCACGAATTCAGAGTATTCAATCTGGTTGAGCGCACCGGTACGGTTGGCCAGCTGCACGCCGCACTGAAAGGCGCTGTAACGATGCCCTGCTGTGGGAAATTCCCATTCGCCGGTAATGGCGCTCAGGCCTTCCACGCCGAAAGGCTTGCTGCCGGCCCGGCGCGTGCTGGGCATGGCGGCAAGCGCGGCTTCGCCCGACACCATGCCCTCGATCACCACGGGCGCAACGGCATCAATCAGCACGTCAAGGCCTGGTTTTCTTTCGGATGCATTCATCGTGGCGAGCGAGGCCAGCGATGCCAGGCCAGAATCCACGTCAAAGCTGGGTTCCTGCCGTTCAGCTGCGGCACCTTCGCCACTTTGTGCGGGTGCAAGCTCTTGCTCGGGAGCGGGGGCTTCCGGTGTGGCCTGCTTGGGCAGGTTCCTGCGCGACGACCAGGCGCTGTGTGCCACCACGCCGGCCAGCACCAGCCCGCCCACCACCGCCAGACTGATCTGCAAAGTGCTCATTTTGGGGTCAGGCTGCTTCTGCGAAACCGATGGCGGCTTCCATGTCCACCGCTACGATGCGCGACACGCCCTGCTCCTGCATGGTCACGCCAATCAACTGCTCGGCCATTTCCATGGCGATCTTGTTGTGGCTGATGAAGAGGAACTGCGTTTCCTTGCTCATGGAACGCACCAGCTTGGCATAGCGCTCGGTGTTGGCGTCGTCCAGCGGCGCGTCAACCTCATCCAGCAAACAGAAAGGTGCGGGGTTAAGCTGGAAGATCGCAAACACCAGGGCGATGGCCGTGAGCGCCTTTTCGCCACCTGAAAGCAGGTGAATGGTCTGGTTCTTCTTGCCAGGCGGCTGGGCGATCACCTGCACGCCGGCGTCGAGGATTTCCTCGCCCGTCATCATGAGCTTGGCATTGCCGCCGCCGAAGAGTTCGGGGAACATCCGGCCGAAATGGCCGTTGACCGTGTCGAAGGTGCTTGAGAGCAGGTCGCGCGTTTCGATGTCGATCTTCTTGATCGCATCTTCCAGCGTGGTCATGGCTTCATTCAGGTCGGCGGACTGCGCGTCTAGGAACTGCTTGCGTTCGCGCGCGGTGCTCAGCTCGTCGAGCGCGGCCAGGTTGACGGCGCCCAGCGACTGGATTTCGCGGTTGATACGGTCGATTTCGCCTTGCAGGCCGGTCAGTCGCACGTTGCCGGACTGGATGGATTGCTCCACCGCAGCCAGGTCGGCCTGCGCGTCGGCCAGCAACTGCGCGTATTGCTCAAAGCCCAGGCGCGCTGCCTGCTCTTTCAGCTGGAACTCGGTGATGCGCTGGCGCAGCGGATCCAGCTCGCGCTCCAGTTGCAGGCGCCGCTCGTCGCTGGCGCGCAGCTTGTTGGTCAGGTCGTCGTACTGGCTGCGCTTGGCGCCCAGATCGGCCTCACGCTCGAGCTTCACGCTCAGCGCGCTTTGCAGGCCGGCCTGCGCTGCGGCGTCTGTCAGGCGCGTGAGCTCTTCACGGGCTTGCGCTTCTTCACTTGCAATGGAGCTGGCTTGCTGGGCGGCAATGTCGATGGAACGGGTTAGCTCTTCGCGGCGGGAGGCCAAGCTGCGCAACGCAAACGTGGCTTCCTGCGCCTGGCGTTCCAGCGTGCGCTGCTGCTCACGTGATTCGCCCAGCTTGCGCTCGGTTTCGATCACGCGGTCATCCAGCTGCGCGTGGCGTTCCTGGCTGTCGGCCAGTTGCATATCAAGCTCTTCAAAACGGCCTTCAGCCGTGACCTTGCGCTCCTGCAATTCGCCAAGCTGCGCTTCGATTTCGGCCATGTCGGCCTGAATCTGCTCGCTGCGGGCCCGGGTCTGCTCGGCCAGTTGCGTCAGGCGCAGCACTTCGACCTGCAGCTCATGGGTGCGGCTCTGGCCTTCGGCGGTTTCGCGGCGTGCCGTGGCAAGGCGCTGGGCGGCGTCGGCGTAAGCGGCTTCGGCGCGAATCAGCGCGGAACGGGCCTCTTCGCTGATCAGGGCCTGGGCCTTGAGCTGCTTGTCGAGGTTTTCGATTTCCTGGGCGCGGGCAAGCAGGCCGGCCTGTTCGGAATCCTGGGCGTAAAAACTCACGCTGTGGTGCGTCACGGCATGGCCGCTTTGCACATAAATCACTTCGCCGGCCTGCAGCTTGTCGCGTGCGGCCAGGGCGTCGTCCAGGCTTTGCGCCGTGTAGCAACCCTGCAACCAGTCACCCAGTAACGCAGACTGGCCAGCGTCGTTCAGGCGCAGCAATTCGGTCAGCGGTTTGAGTGTGATGGCCGCATTGGTGCGGGCGGGTGCGGCGGCGCTGGGCGGTGAGTAAAACGAGAGCTTGGCGGGCGGCGTATCGCGCCCGTCGGTACCGGCAAAGCCGCGCACCATGTCGAGCCGACTGACTTCGAGTGCGCCCAGGCGCTCGCGCAGCGCGGCTTCAAGCGCGTTTTCCCAACCTTGTTCGATGTGGATGCGGCTCCACAGGCCTTGCAGGCCATCGAGGCCGTGCTTGGCCAGCCAGGGCTTGAGCTTGCCGTCGGTTTTGACCTTTTCCTGCAGGGCCTTGAGCGCTTCCATGCGCGCCGACAGGTCGGCCCGCTTGGCGGATTCGCTGTTGACGGTGTGCTGCAGCGTGCGGCGCTCTTCGTCGAGCTGCGGCACGCTGTCGGTCAACTCGTGCAGGCGGGCTTCGGCTTCAGCCTGGGCTTCCTGTGCGGCGGTGAACTGCGTGGTCAGGTTGGCCAGACGGGCTTCGTCGGGCGCGTTGAGTGCGTTGCGGTCTGCCGTGAGCTTTTCCAGCCGCAATCCCAGGCTGCGCGACTGCTCTTCGATGTTGCGCTGGTCGGCGGCCAGCACCTGGATTTGCTGCTGCACCTGGCCGACGCTGGTACGCTGCTCGTTGGCTTTGGCCTGGGCTTGGCGCAGGGCGTCTTCCAGGGCGGGCAGTTGGGTCTGGTGCTCTTCGGTCTGCGCAGCCAGGAGCTCGGCTTTTTCTTCGGCTTCAATGGCCTGCGCGGCGAGGTTTTCCGTCTCGACGGCGGCGTCTTCCTTGCGTGTGGCCCACTGGGCGGTTTGTTCCTTGAGCTGGGCCAGGCGCTGCTCGACACGCTGACGGCCGTCGACCACAAAGCGGATCTCGGCCTCCAGGCGCCCGACTTCGGCGCTGGCCTCATAGAGCTTGCCCTGGGCCTGGTTGACCTGGTCGCCGGCCGAGTAGTGCGCCTGGCGAATGGTTTCGAGGTCGGCCTCGATGTGGCGCAGGTCGGCCACGCGGCTTTCCAGGTCGTTCACGGCTTTTTCGGCGTCAGCCTTGACCTTGGACTGGTCGGCTTCGCTTTCGGCGCGTTTGAGGAACCACAGTTGGTGCTGCTTCAGGCTCGCGTCGGCATGCAGCGTGTTGTAACGCATGGCCACCTCGGCCTGCTTTTCAAGCCGGTCAAGATTGGCGTTCAGCTCACGCAGGATGTCTTCGACACGTGTCAGGTTTTCGCGCGTGTCGGACAGGCGGTTGGCGGTCTCGCGGCGGCGCTCCTTGTATTTGGAAACACCGGCGGCCTCTTCGAGGAAGAGGCGCAGCTCTTCGGGTTTGGACTCGATGATGCGGCTGATGGTGCCCTGGCCGATGATGGCGTAGGCGCGCGGACCCAGGCCGGTGCCCAGGAATACATCCTGCACGTCGCGGCGGCGCACCGGCTGGTTGTTGATGTAGTAGCTGGAGGTGCCGTCGCGCGTCAGCACGCGCTTGACGGCGATCTCGACAAACTGGCCCCACTGGCCGCCGGCGCGGTGGTCGGCGTTGTCAAAGACCAGTTCCACGCTGGAGCGGCTGGCGGGCTTGCGTGTGGTGGTGCCGTTGAAGATGACGTCCTGCATGGACTCGCCRCGCAGCTCGGAGGCCTTGCTTTCGCCCAGCACCCAGCGCACCGCGTCCATGATGTTGGACTTGCCGCAACCGTTGGGGCCCACCACACCGACCAGTTGGCCCGGCAGTACGAAATTGGTGGGCTCTGCGAATGATTTGAAACCAGATAGCTTGATCGAATTGAGACGCACGGCTGTCCCTGTTTTTTTGAGCCTGAGGTAGGGAATTACAACCCTAACTCGTTGATTTTTATGGCGTTTTACGGAAAAACGCTGACACACGCCGTGTACCACTTTCAGTAGCGCACGGTCCGCCATGTTACCCGAGCGGGACGCAGATTTTGCCGGGAAAAAGGCCCTTGACGGGCCCGGCGTGAAACACTTTGCTTCGCACGGCGGCGGTCTGTCAGGGTGACGCCCGGCCCTGCGCTGCCTGAAAATGGCTGGCTACCAGGGAAATTTGGATGAAATCAGCCTGAAGCCCAACAAGGACAAGCGCGAGCAGCTATTAATTTAATAGCGATCAGACCAGGGCATGACAAACCGCAACCCAGACCGGCGGCGGGTGAGCAAGGCGAGGCTGGATAATCAAGGCATGAATCCCCTGCTTTCACGCCTCCAGCCCTACCCGTTTGAACGGCTGCGCCAGTTGCACGCCGATGTCACCCCCAACCCGGCTTACAAACCCATCAGCCTTGGYATAGGCGAACCCCGCCATGCCACGCCCCAGCTCATCAAGGATGCGCTGACAGCCAGCCTGGACGGCCTGGCCAGTTACCCCGGCACGCTGGGGGAGCCGAAGCTGCGCCAGGCCATGACCGACTGGCTGGCCCGCCGCTACAACCTGAAACTGGACCCGGCCACGCAAATCCTGCCGGTCAACGGCTCGCGCGAGGCGCTGTTTTCACTGGCGCAAACCGTGCTGGACGCCAGCAAACCGGGCGCCACCGTGGTCTGCCCGAATCCGTTCTATCAAATTTATGAAGGCGCAGCCCTGCTGGCGGGCGCACAGACCTGGTTCGCCCCCAGCGACCCGGCGCGCAACTTCGGCATCGACTGGGCGGCAGTGCCGGCGGACGTCTGGGCCAAAACCCAGCTGGTGTTTGTCTGCTCGCCCGGCAACCCCACAGGCTCGGTGATGTCGCTGGCCGAATGGAAGCTGCTGTTTGAACTGAGCGACCGCTACGGCTTTGTGATTGCTTCGGACGAGTGCTACAGCGAAATTTACTTCCGTGATGAGGCGCCTCTGGGCGGCCTGCAAGCAGCCGCAGAGCTGGGCCGGCATGACTTCAAGAATCTGATTTCCCTCACCAGCCTTTCCAAGCGCAGCAATGTGCCCGGCCTGCGCAGCGGCTTTGTGGCTGGAGATGCGGCGCTGATCAAGCCGTTTTTGCTCTACCGCACCTACCACGGCAGCGCCATGAGCCCCATCGTGCAGGCGGCCAGCATTGC
>NZ_JBFUGX010000078.1:0-9875 GCF_056402675.1 Polaromonas sp. P3_C2
CGTGACACTGAAGTTCCATACTTTCATGTCGCCCTCGTCCAATGTCTGGCTGGCCATGCACAAGCCCTGGATGGACAAGGTCGAAAAAGAATCCGGCGGCCGTATCAAGTTTGAAGGCTACCCGGCCATGCAGCTGGGCGGCACGCCTGTACAGCTCTACGACCAGGCCAAAGACGGCGTGGTTGACGTGGTGTGGACATTGCCCGGCAATACGGCCGGCCGCTTCCCGCGGATCGAGGTGTTTGAGCTGCCCTTCATGATGTCCAACGCCGAAGCGACTTCCAAGGCGTTCTGGGAATACGTGCAAACCGTTGCACCCGATGAATTCAAGGATACGCAGGTGCTGGCGCTGCAGGTGCACGGCCCCGGTGTGATCCACACGGTCGACAAGCCCGTCAAGTCGATTGCCGACATGCGCGGCCTCAAGCTGCGCGCGCCGACCCGCCAGGTCACCAAGCTCATGGGCGTGCTGGGCGCCACGCCCGTCGGCATGCCGCTGCCGCAGATTCCCGACGCGCTGAGCAAGGGCACCATTACAGGGTGCGTGATTCCGTGGGAAGTCGTGCCTTCGGTCAAGGTCAACGAGCTCACCAAATTCCATGCCGAGTTCGACCCCGCCGGCGGCAGCCTTTACACCACCACCTTTGTGATGGCCATGAACAAGGCGAAATACAACTCGCTCGCACCCGACCTCAAGAAGGTCATCGACAACAACTCCGGCATGGCCACCTCGRCATGGCTGGGCAAGGTGCAGCAGGGCAACGACGTTCCCGGCCGCAAGACCGCCAGTGACCGCGGCAACACGATTTACACCGTGAGCGCGGCCGAAGCCCAGGAATTCCGCCGCAAATCGCGTACGGTGGAAGTCGAATGGGTGGAAGACATGAACAAGAAGGGTTTTGACGGCAAGAAGCTGCTGGACACGGCACGCGCCCTGATTGAAAAGCACACCAAGACGACCAAGACTTGATCAATACCCGTGCTGGGTGCGCATTCATGAAACCGGGCTTATGCCCGGTTTTTTTATGCCCTACCCATGTTCTTATGCCTTTTCGGCTTTCAGCCCAATGAATACGGGCGCAATMGGCTCCTGATTTAATAGCACTCCACTTCGGGCAAAACCAGCACGACAGCCGGGTTACTGCGGCTGCGGCTTCATTCATGGCGCGCCTGCATAAGAATCCACCCGGTCCCCGTATGACGGGTGAGTCCGGTCCATCATTCCATTTACCCAAGGAAGTTTTTTCATGTCACGCTTTTTGAAAACCCTGGCAGCCACCATCCTGGCCTCAAGCCTGAGCGCTTCTTTCACCTTGCCCGCTTTTGCGGCCGGCCCCATGGTCAAGAGCCAGGCGCCCGGCTACTACCGCGTCACGCTGGGCGATTTTGAAGTCACCGCCCTGTCGGACGGCACTGTCAAGCTGCCCGTGAAAGACCTGCTCACCAACACAACGCCGGCGAAAGTCGGCGCGGCACTGAAGCGTTCTTTTTTACCTGACGCAGTCGAGACTTCAGTCAATGCCTACCTCATCAACACCGGCAGCAAGCTGGTGCTGATCGACACGGGTGCGTCCGGCCTCTTCGGCCCGACGCTGGGCAGCCTGCAGGCCAACCTCAAAGCCGCCGGCTACCAGCCCGAGCAGGTCGACGAGATCTATATCACCCACATGCACCCCGACCACGTGGGCGGCCTGGTGGTGAACGGCGCCATGGCGTTTCCGAATGCCGTTGTGCGTGTGGACAAGGCGGACGCCGACTTCTGGCTGGATGAAGCCAAAATGAACGCAGCGCCCAAAGAATCCCAAGGCTTTTTCCAGGGTGCCATGGCGTCCATCAAGCCTTACGCAACGGCCGGCAAGCTCAAGACCTTTGAAGGCGTCACCGAGCTCGTGCCCGGCGTGAAGGCGCAGCCCGCTCACGGCCACACCGCCGGCCACAGCGTGTATGTGGTGGAAAGCAAGGGGGAGAAGCTGATGCTGTGGGGCGACCTGATGCATGTGGCGGCAGTCCAGTTCGACAACCCGGAGGTCACCATCAAGTTTGACTCCGAGTCCCCACCGGCCGCCAAGGAACGCGCCAAGGCCTACGCCGATGCCGCCAAAAATGGCTACCTGGTCGGCGCGGCGCATATCGCCTTCCCTGGCCTTGGCCATGTGCGCAAGGGCGCGGGCAAGGCATACGCCTGGGTCCCGGTGAATTACTCGTCACTCAAATAGGAAGGGTAAGCAAAATAGGCCATGCACCCAATAAGCATCGGCGTAAGCAGCTACGTTTTTTATAGCACTGCGGGGGGCCTGCAGTGCCCCCTGGCAGGCCTCGGCCGGCGCAAAGCCGCTACACTCATCTGATGCAACGTCCGCCCCTGAACCACTGCCGCGTCTGCGGCACCGCCGTGGCTTATCGCTTGCCGGACGACGGTGACACGAAAGAGCGGGCCGTCTGCCCGGCCTGCAACACGGTTCACTACGAAAACCCGCTCAATGTCGTCGGCACCGTGCCCAGCTGGGGCGAGGACGGCGCGCAAGTGCTGCTCTGCAAACGCAATATCGAGCCGCGCCGGGGCAAGTGGACCTTGCCTGCCGGCTTCATGGAGCTGGGCGAAACCACCTCGCAGGGCGCAGCCCGTGAAACCGATGAAGAAGCCGGCGCCCAATATGAAATGCAGGGCCTTTTCACGGTTATGAACGTGGTGCGCGTCGGGCAGGTGCACATGTATTACCGGGCTCGGCTTTTGAGCACCGAATTCAATCCAGGCCATGAGACCATGGAGGCCAAACTGTTCACTGAGGCCGAAATTCCCTGGGACGAAATTGCCTTCAAGACGGTCAAGCAGACGCTGGAGCAGTACTTCGAAGACCGCCGCAAGGGTGCCTACGGCATCCATTCGTTTGATATTGAATGAAGGTCTTCAAGCCCTTGCCGGCCGTTACATTCTGCAGACAGGGCGCCCGGTAGAATTTCTCTGTATCCGGCTGGTTCTCACCGCGGATTTTCCGCCCCCTCATCGGCCTTCCGGCAGTCTCTTTTTTAACCTCTTCCCCGGATTTCATGTTCAACACCGCAATCTTTTTCCGCATTGCCGACGATTTTGTGCTTCCTCCGCTGGACGTGCTTGAAGAAATTTTCCAGTCCCACCGTTTCGTTCCCTGCGGCGCAACAGAGCCTGAATCCAGTGGCTGGGTGCCACCGCGCGGCAACAAAAGCACCGTACTGCTCGAAAGCGTGGGCCGCCAGTTAATCGCCCGCCTCTGCACCGAACGCCGCCCTGTGCCTTCGTCCGCCATCAAGGCCGCGGTGGAAGAACGCATCGAAAAATACAAGGAAGAAACCGGCCGCGAACGCGTGGGCGCCAAGATCAAAAAAGAGTTCAAGCAGGAAGTCATGCTGGACCTGCTGCCGCGCGCCTTCACCAAACGCTCGACCACCACGCTCTGGATCGACGTCGTCAACAAATTCCTGGTGGTTGACTCCGGCAACCTCACAGGTGCCGACAAAATCGTGAGTTACTTCGTGGAAGCGTTGAGCGAGGTGCCGGGCGCCCTGCCCGGCCTGAAGGTCAGCCCCGTCCAGACGCAAATGTCGGCCGCTGCTGCCATGTCGCACTGGCTGTCGACCCGGGAAGCGCCATATAACTTCACGGTAGACCGCGACTGCGAGCTCAAGACACCCGATGACCAGAAGTCCACGGTGCGCTATTCGCGCCACACGCTGGAGATCGACGAAGTGGCCCAGCACATTGCTGCCGGCAAACTACCCACACAGCTGGCGATGACGTGGAACGAGCGCGTGTCTTTTGTGCTGACGGAAACCGCGCAGCTGAAAAAACTCAAGCTGCTCGATGTGGTGCTGGACGGCGTACAGGAAAGCGGCAAGGACGACGACGGCTTTGACAGCCATGCGGCCATCATTACCGGCGAGCTGTCTTCGCTGATTCCGGACATGCTGGAGGCATTGGGAGGGGAACTCGCTGAGGGAGAAGTCACACCGCACCCGGCCACCTCGCCTGCTGCCGACCCGGTGCCAGAGCCCGCGTAGCAAATACGGAGACAGGTCATGCCCCAACACATCGGTATCGTCGGCTGCTCCGCCGAAGGCGCTGCGCTTTGTTATCAAACCATCTGTGTGGAAGGCGCCGGGTCCATGGGGCCGCATGCCCACCCTGAAGTGTCCATGCATACGCCGTCGCTTTCAGATTACATGGCGTGCATCTATCGCAACGACTGGGACGGCGTGGGCGACATCATGCTCGCCTCCGCGCACAAGCTCGCAAAAGCCGGGGCGGACTTCCTGGTCTGCCCCGACAACACCATTCACCAGGCGTTTGCTTACGTACAGGAACGATCCCCCCTGCCCTGGCTCCATATCGCAGAAGTCGTTGCCGAAGAAGCGGCCAGGCGCGGGTTCCGGCGCATCGGCATCACCGGCACGCGATGGCTCGTCGACAGTGAGGTCTACCCCGACAAGCTCGCGGCCCGCGGACTGCAATACCTGCGTCCAGATGGCGCGGAGCGCGACGAAATCAACCGCATCATCATGGACGAGCTGGTGTACGGTGTCTTCAAGCCGGAAGCGATCGGGTATTTTCAGAAAGTCATTGACCGGATGAAAAGCAACGGCTGTGATGCTGTCGTCCTGGGCTGCACGGAAATCCCCCTGATCATGAGCGATTCAAACTCGCCCCTGCCGACTCTGGACTCCACACGCCTGCTGGCGCGCGCGGCGCTTGTCAGGGCGACGCAGGCCGCGCGGCCTTCGCCTGATTGAAAAGATTCAGTGCTGGCCCGGCGTGGCGCGAAGCCGTGAAACGATTGCCGGCAAATCCTGCCAGACCGGTTCCGAGGGGGCATAGCGTCCGCGCATATAAGCAGCCAGCGCTGCAACCTGGGCATCATCCAGGCTATGGCGAAAAGCCGGCATGAACCCGATATCTTTGCTCGCCGGTGACTGAATTCCCTCAAGGATCACCCGCACCAGATTGTCGGGCCGCTCGCTGTGCAGCTTGCTGTTAAGGGCCAGCGGCACGTTCACACCCAGCAGTCGCGGGCCGTCGCCATCGTGATGGCACGATGCGCAAGCGCCATTGAACAGGCGCTGGCCAGGGCCCGGCAAGTTGCCGGCAGATTGCCGGGTGGACAAGACGACCTGCCTGCTGCGTTGGACGCTTTCGGCTTCCGTAGTTGGCTCATTAAAAGACACGAGGTAAGCCGCCATTGCACGAATATCTTCTTCGGGCAAGGCAGCCAGTTCCTTGATCACAGGCGCCATGGGGCCCACGGCAATACCGCGCTGCGAAGAGTAGCCGCTACGCAGGTAGCGGTACAGTTCCGCGGCGTTCCAGGGCACGGGCGCACGCGAGAGCGCGGTCAGCGCCGGAGCGTCCCAGCCATCCACCACGGCCCCGCTTAAAAAAGCCTTCCCGCTGCGCTCTGCGCCCGCGGCGTTGCGTGGCGTGTGGCAGGCGCCGCAATGGCCCAGGCCGTTGACCAGGTAGGCACCACGATTCCATTCGGCAGTCTGCGCCGGGTCGACCCGGTAAGGTGCCGGGTCATGAAACAGGGCATTCCATCCAGCCATCAGCGGCCGCACACCAAAGGGAAAAGCCAGCCGCGTGGCCGGTGGTTCTGATCGCACGGGGGGCTGGGCCATCAGGTAGGCATACAGCGCGGTCAGATCTTCATCGCTGGTTTTGGCGAACGCGGTATAGGGAAACGCGGGATACAAATAGTGACCATCGCGGGAAATTCCTTCACGCATGGCGCGCTGGAAGGCGCTAAAAGACCACAAACCTATTCCGGTGTCCGCATCGGGCGTGAGGTTGGTGGTAACAATCTTTCCGAAAGGCGTATCCATGGCCCTGCCGCCGGCATTGGGTATGCCGCCGGGTGCTGTGTGGCACACCACACAATCGCCCGCGGCAGCGAGCTGCCGGCCGCGCTCCAGGGTTGCGGCGGTGTAGACGGATGCGCCGCTCTGCGCCACCGGGGCGATGACCGACCGGCCGCCTGCCAGCGCCCACACGATGCCCACAACCCCCGCGAGCAAGGCGCCTGCGCGGGACCACCAGGCCATGCCTTTCGGCCATGCCGTGCCCTCAGGTGCGGGATTTGGCAACCGGGCCGGAGCCGCCGGGATAGCTGGCGCGGCCGCGAGCCCCGGGTTGAGCGCAGCACGTACGACTTCTGGCGTGAAAGGCGGCTGGCGAAAACGCACGCCGGTGGCATCAAAAATGGCGTTGGCAATAGCTGCCGTACCCGGCACCGAAGACGACTCTCCGGCGCCAAGCGGTGGCTCACCGGGGCGCGCCATGGTCACGACCTCAATCACCGGCACGTCCCGGAAGTTCAGGATTGGATAGCTTCCCCATTCCAGGCTGGTCACCTGATTTGTTTTGGGCGACACCGTGACCTGTTCCGTGAGTGCACGGCTGGTCGTCTGCACTACATTGCCATGGATCTGGTGCTGAACCCCGGCGGGGTTGATCAGCGTGCCGGCGTCATGCCCTACCACGACGCGCCGGACATGCACCTCGCCCGTCTTGCGATTCACTTCGACGTCGGCCACCCAGGCCGCCCATGCCGCCCCAAACCCCGGCCATTTGCTGTGCATGTAGCGGGCATACGCAAAGCCCTGGCCGCGCACGACGTCCTGTGGGTCACCTGGCGCTGCCGGCTGCTGCTGCGGTGTCGTATGCGCCATCCAGCCGGCGCGCTCGGCCGTGGCGCGCACCAGCTCGGCAGCGCGCGGCTCTTTCAGGTACCTCAGCCGAAACTCCACCGGATCGACACCGGCTGCTGTTGCCAGTTCGTCGATGTAGGACTCATGCGCGAATGAATTGGGCAGCGCCGAGACACCGCGCAGCCATGACGCACGCAACAGCGGCGCCATGTCATTGACGGCGATGCGCATGTTGGCGTAGTCGTAGGGCGGCCGGGCGGTCCGATCGCCCATTTCATAGGCCTGCGCAACAGGCTCAATGGTGCGCGTGAGCAAAAGCGCCAGCGTGGGAGCGCCGTTTGAAGGGTATGAGGTTTGAAAGTCATACGCAGCCACCGATCCGTCGGCATTCAACCCGCCGTTCACTTGCATGAGCTGGGCGGCGCCTTTGGGTTCCCAGGCGTTTTCCTGCTCACGCGTCAGTTGCACACGCACGGGGCAGCCTGCGGCACGCGACAGCAGCGCGGCATCTGCCGCCACATCGTCAGCGCAGTTTCGCCCGTAGCAGCCTGCCGCTTCCATGCGGATCACATCAATGGCGACATCGGCCAGGCCGATCAGTCGTGATAAATCGGCCCGCAGCACATGGGGGTTTTGGGTTCCCGCCCATACCGTCAGGCGCTCCTGCTGCCAGTCGGCCACGGCGCACGAGGGCCCGAGGGAGCCGTGCATTTGATAGGGCCAGACGTAGTTGCGCGCCAGGGCTTGTGCCGCGCTTGCCATCGCGGTGTCCACGTTGCCCTCGTCGACAAGCCTGCGCTGCGTGGCCGGGTTGTTGCGGATCGCCTGCTCAAGGTCGCCCAGATTGGCGAGACCGGGCCACGGCTTCCAGCTGACACGCAATTCACGCAGCGCCTGTTCGGCCTGCTCTTCGCGCTCCGCGACAATGCCGACAAAGTCGCGGATCACCACCACCGCGCGAATGCCCGGAATGTGCGCGATCGATGATTCATCCACTGATTCCAGCGTATTGCCGATGAAGTCGCCGTTGTCGGCGCCGGCATAAGGTGGCCGCACGACGCGGCCGTGCAGCATGCCGGGCACGCGCATGTCGTGCACAAACGTCAGAGCGCCGGTGGCCTTGGCCGGGATATCCAGGCGTGCCGCGCTGGTCCCCACCAGGCGGTAGTCGGCAGCATCCTTGACAGGGGTGCCCGGCACCAGCGAGAGATGTGCATGCTCATTGACCAGCAATGCGCCATACGTCACCGATTTATCGTCCTGCCCCACCACGGAAACAACGCCGTCTCGCACGGCGAGCAGGGAAGGGTCCACCTGCAGCACGCCGGCGGCACGCGTCACCAGCCACGCGCGTGCCTGCGCCGCCGCGGCCCGCAAAGGGACGGCATGAACCTGGATGGACGCGCTGGCAATCGTGGCCCCCTGATTGGGTGCGCGCGTCGTGTCCCCAAGAACCATGCTGACCTGCCCGAGCGCAACGTCCAGCTCTTCAGCCACGATCTGCGCCAGGGCCGTCCGGATACCGGTGCCAAGATCTACATGGCCGTTCAGGGCCGTCACGCTGCCGTCATCCCACACGGCAACCAGTATTTCAACGCCCTCTTGCGGATTGGCGCTGACCAGTGCAGGTTGGCCACGGGCGGGTGGAGGCGCCGGCGGCGGCTCGCGGCTCACCAGCAAGACGCCGCTGGCCGCATGAAAATCGGCGCGTGTCAGGGGCGCATCGGCGCGACGCGTCATGGCGAGTTACCCCGGGCAAGGCTTTGGCGCGTCAGCTCTGCCGCACGCAGCACAGCCTTCACGATCTCCAGGTGCGTGCCGCAGCGGCAGAGATTGCCTGACAGCTCGCGGCGTATGTCATCCTCGCCAGGCGCGGGGTTTCGCGCCAGCAATGCGACGGTCATCATGATCATGCCGTTCAGGCAGTAGCCGCACTGGGCGGCCTGCTCTTCGATAAACGCCTGCTGGACCGGGTGAAGGGCCGCCGGCGTACCCAGACCCTCAAGGGTGGTGATTTCGCGGCCCGCCACGCCGCACGCCGGAATAACGCAAGCGCGTGCCGCCACACCGTCGACCAGCACGGTGCATGCGCCACACTCTCCCAGACCGCAGCCATATTTCGGGCCATTCAGCGCGAAATCGTTACGCAGCACCGTCAGCAGGCTGGCCTGCTCCGCAACAGGCAGCGTACGCTTTTGCTGATTAACGGAAAGCGTGACTGTCAAACCCATATTTACCGAACCATAACCAGGTTGCGGCGCAGCCTACACACTGAGATAGGCACGGCGCACTTCTTCATTGGCAGCCAGCTCCGCAATGGATCCTTCAAAACGGATTTGCCCTTTCTCCAGGACGTACGCCCTGTCTGACACCAGTTCGGCGAAATGCATGTTTTGCTCGGACAGCAGAATGCTCACGCCATGGGCCTTCAGCTCCAGAATCATGTTGGCCATTTGCTCCACAATGACGGGCGCTACGCCTTCGGAAGGCTCGTCAAGCAGAACCAGATAGGGATTTCCCATCAAGGTCCTGGCCACCGTCAGCATTTGCTGCTCGCCGCCACTCATGCGGCCGCCGGGGCGCGTGGGCATCTCACCGAGGTTGGGAAACAGCTTGAAGAGGCGTTCCTGCGTCCACAAGGGAGCCTCGCTGCCGTCGGGCCAGCGGCGCGGCGCCTGCCGTCCTACTTCCAGGTTTTCATTCACGGTCAGGTCGGTGAAGATTCGCCGGTCTTCCGGCACAAACCCCAGACCCATGCGAGCCGCATGGTGTGGCTCACTGCCGGAGATATCTTTGCCAAGAAAGGTCACGCTGCCACGCCGCTTGTCGAGCATCCCGATCAGCGTCTTCAGGGTGGTCGATTTGCCGGCGCCGTTGCGCCCCATCAAGGCGACGACCTCGCCGCGCCCGACCGAGAGATTGACGCCAAACAGTATTTGCGCCGCACCATACCAGGCCGACAGGTCTTTCGCCTCCAGCAGCATCTCTTTGCCGTCGCGCATTACGCCATCTCCTTTTCAATGGCTTTCTTCTCGAAAGTTTTGCCACTGCCAAAATAGACTTCCTGGACTTCGGGGTGGTCGCGAATTTCCAGTGGCTTGCCTTCCGCAATCAACCGGCCGCGCGCCAGCACGATCATGCGGTCGGCATAGGCAAACACCACGTCCATGCTGTGCTCGGTAAACAGCACCGCCATGCCC
>NZ_JBFUGX010000079.1:0-9832 GCF_056402675.1 Polaromonas sp. P3_C2
CTGCAGGATGGCCACCGCCTCGGCGCAACTGGTGGCGTCAGGCACAGTAGGGCCGCTGGCGATGATGGACGGATCGTCTCCCGGCACGTCGCTGATGGTCAGCGTCACCACACGCGCCGGCGCGCAGGCTGCGGCCAGGCGGCCGCCCTTGATGCGCGAGAGATGTTTGCGCACGCAGTTCATCTCGGAAATATTGGCGCCGCTGTTGAGCAGCGCCTTGTTGATACGCTGCTTGTCTTCCAGCGTCAAGCCTTCGGCCGGCAAGGTCAGCAACGCCGAGCCGCCCCCCGAGATCAGGCACAGCACCAGGTCGTTTTTGCCCAGCCCCTGCACCATGGCCAGGATGCGCTGTGCAGCTTCCAGCCCTGCCGCGTCCGGCACCGGGTGCGCGGCTTCGACAACCTCGATGCGCTGTTTCAGTCCCTCGGGGCGCGGCGGAATGTGGTGGTAGCGGGTCACAACCAGGCCTTCAAGCGGCGCGTCGGCGGGCCACAGTGCCTCCACCGCCTGCGCCATGGAACCGCCGGCCTTGCCCGCACCGATCACGATGGTGCGGCCGCCGCTTTCGGGGGTGGGCGGTTTGGGCAGGTAGCGTGCGGTGTTCTCAAGCGGCAGCGCGCGCGCAACGGCGGCGGCGTACAGGTGCTCGAGGAACTGGCGCGGCTGGGTGGCGGCGTCCGGGATGGGCGTGCCGGGGGTAGGTGTCTTGGCTGCAGTCATTGAAATGTCTCCACCCCGGATTGTGCCGTGGTAACCGGGCAGTAACCCGGAAACGCGGGATGGTTTGGGATTTCGCCGGAAAGGCAGTTTCCTAGAATGAGCCATCATCCACCGAAGCAGAAAGAAGAGTCTCATGAACGCCTACCTGGCCCTGGGCATCGCCATCGTTGCCGAAGTCATTGCCACCACGGCACTCAAGTCCAGCGACAGTTTCACGCGCCTGGTGCCCTCGTTGATCAGCATCGCGGGTTATGGCACCGCGCTGTATCTCCTCACGGTGACGATGAAGTCCATCCCCACCGGCGTGACCTACGCCATATGGTCGGGCCTGGGCATTGTGCTGATCAGCATCACCAGTTTCTTCGTTCACCAGCAGAAGATTGACCTCTGGGGCATGGTGGGGATGGCGCTCATCATTGCCGGCGTGGTGGTGTTGAACCTTCTTTCCAACACCACCAGCCTCCACTGAGGCCCCGGTCTTGAGGCCCCAACAGGACTTTCATCTCACGGTAAAGATCCGGCATTGGAGTTGAAGCCATAACCGACCGGCGCCGGGAGCTACTTTTTCCCCAGGCCCAGGCGCTTCGCACCTTCGGTGTAGATACGGATGCGCTCCTTCATGAAGCCGTCCATCTGCTCCTGGCCCACGTTGACGAGCTCAAAGCCGTTTTTGGCGGCAAGCTCCTTCATCTCGGGATCGTTGTTCAGCACGGCCCACATGTCGGACAGCCGCTTGCGCGCTTCCAGCGGGGTGGATTTGGGCACGCCAATGCCGCGGTAGGCGCCGTCCACCCAGTCCACACCAAGCTCCCTGAAGGTAGGCACGTCGGGCATCATCGGGTGGCGCTTTTCCATGGCGACTGCCAGCGGGCGCACCCTGCCCTTGTTGCCGATGGCAAACGGCGTGTAGGTCATCGCACCGTCGACCTGCGAGCCGATCACGGCCATCGTCATGTCCCCGGTGCCCTTGTAGGGCACATAGGTGCTCTTGACGCCGAAAGCCGCGTTGAGCCGCTCATGCGCCGCATGGTTGGCGGAGTTCAGCCCTGAGCCTCCCAGGTTCAGCTTGCCGGGGTCTTTTTTGGCTGCGGCGATGAAGTCCGCAAACGTTTTGATAGGGCTTTTCTCGGGCACCACCAGCACGTCGGGGGTGTAGTGGAACCAGAACACCGGCACGATGTCGGCAGTTTTGTACTGCACCTCGCCCTCGATGGGCTGGAACACGATGTGCGGCAGGTTGATGCCCACTACATTGAGGCCGTCGCCCGGCAGGTTGTTCATCTGGCCCCACATCAGGCCGCCGCCGGCGCCCGCCTTGTACTGGATGATGGTGTCGACGGCCGGGCATTTTTTCTTGAGCACGACCTGCTGGTGGCGCGCCGACAGGTCCGACTCACCACCCGGTGGAAAGGCCTGCCAGTACAGCACGTTCCTGTCGGGGCACACCACACCCGCTGCGGGCGCGGCAGTCTGCGCCATGGCGGCGGGCACTGCGGCCATGCAGAAAATGCCCATCCACTTTTTCACTTCAACTTTCATGGTGTGTCTCCTGAATGTTTCTGAAGCGGAAAACTCGCCGGCATGCGTAGCCTGGTTGCACCGGCTTTCACTGAAAGGCTCAAGCGGCCTGCAGTAGTCGCTGCCTGCCGACCTCTGCACAGACGGCCTGGGTGACCTGCGCCGTTGTGGCGCTGCCGCCCAGGTCGCGCGTGTGCAGCGCAGCGCTGGCGGTCGCCTTTTCGATTGCGGCCATCAACACCGCGGCCGCACCGGTTTCGCCCAGGTGCTCCAGCAGCATGACACAACTCCAGAAAGTGCCAATAGGGTTCGCCAGACCTTTTCCCATGATGTCAAAGGCCGAGCCGTGAATCGGCTCGAACATGCTCGGGTAGCGGCGCTCGGGGTCGATATTGCCCGTCGGTGCAATGCCCAGGCTGCCGGCCAGCGCGGCCGCCAGGTCGCTCAGGATATCGGCATGCAGGTTGGTGGCGACCACGGTATCGAGCGAAGCGGGGCGGTTGACCATGCGGGCCGTGCAGGCGTCGACCAGT
This sequence comes from Polaromonas sp. P3_C2, assembly GCF_056402675.1. Classification (NCBI taxonomy): domain Bacteria; kingdom Pseudomonadati; phylum Pseudomonadota; class Betaproteobacteria; order Burkholderiales; family Comamonadaceae; genus Polaromonas; species Polaromonas sp. P3_C2. The sequence continues at coordinate 2,772 of NZ_JBFUGX010000079.1, forward strand.
TCCTTGTCCCAGGTCACGTCCGGAAACTCCCGGCTGATCTGCAGCGCGATCTCGTCCCACATCACCATGGCATGGCGCTGGGCGTTGGACTTGGTGACCACGGTCAGCAGCTTGCGCGGGCGGGACTKGGCGAGCCTGAAGGCAAAGCGCATGATGCGCTCGACGCCGGCGCGGGTCATCATCGACACATCGGTGGCCACTTCGATCGGGTGGCCCTGGTGGGCGCGCCCGCCCACACCTGAATACTCGCCTTCGGAGTTCTCGCGCACGATCACCCAGTTGAGCTGCTCCGGTGTGCAGCGCTTGAGCGGCGCGTCGATGCCGGGCAGGATGCGCGTGGGCCGCACATTGGCGTACTGGTCGAAGCCCTGGCAAATTTTGAGGCGCAAGCCCCAAAGCGTGATGTGGTCGGGAATGTGCGGGTCGCCGGCCGAGCCAAACAGGATGGCGTCTTTGTCGCGCAGCGCGTCCAGGCCATCCTCCGGCATCATCATGCCGTGCCGGCGATAGTAGTCGCCGCCCCAATCAAAAGCACTGAAGCTGAAGTCGAAATTCTTTTGCGCGGCGGCCAGGGCCTGCAGCACCTGCTGGCCGGCCGGTATGACTTCCTTGCCAATGCCGTCGCCGGGGATGCAGGCGATCTTGTAGGTCTTCATGTCGGTTCCTCTGTTTTCTCGGTTGTGATCTGCTCACTGTAACGATTGGCACAGACAATAAAACCCCCTAAAGTAAGATTACTGTTAACCACAGGTTACGAATGATTCCAGTCAACGCAGCCCCCTCGGAGATGGCTTTTTTCAGCCTGCTGGCGCGCTACGGCAGCTTGTCGGCCACGGCGCGCGAGCTCGGCGTCAGCACGGCAGCCATCAGCAAGCGGCTCGCGCAGATGGAGGCCAGGCTGGGGGTGCAGTTGCTGAGCCGCACCACGCGGCGCGCCAGCCTCACGCAGGAAGGCGAGATTTACCTCACGCACGCGCGCCGCATCCTGGCCGACATTGACGACATGGAGCAGCAGGTGTCCAGTGCCGTGGCGGCGCCCAAGGGCCTGCTGCGCGTGAACGCCACCGTGGGCTTCGGCCGCAGCCATGTGGCGCCGCTGATCTCGCGTTTCGTGAAAGCCCATCCCGGGGTAGAAGTGCAGTTGCAGCTCACGGTCAATCCGCCGCCGCTGACTGAAGACGCCTTCGATGTTTGTGTCCGTTTCGGTGAACCGCCGGACGCCCGCGTGATTGCGCGGCTGATCGCACCGAATCGCCGCCTGCTCTGCGCTTCACCGGCCTATCTGGCCCGCCACGGCACGCCCAGGGTGCCGCATGACCTGGCGCAGCACAACTGCATCGGCATACGCCAGGGCGACGAGGCCTACGGCATGTGGCGCCTGGCTTCCGRCAAGCACACGCAGGCCATCAAGGTGCACGGCAACCTCAGCACCAGCGACGGCGAGATTGCGGTGAACTGGGCCCTCGACGGTCACGGCATTTTGATGCGCGCCGAATGGGACATCGCCAAATACCTGCGCAGCGGCAGGCTGGTGCAGGTGCTCGAGAACTACCGCACACCGGCAGCCGACATCCATGCGGTGTACCCGGCCCGGCATCAGCATTCGGTGCGGGTCAGGGCTTTTGTGGATTTCCTGGCCCAGCATTTCAGCAAGCCGTCCACACGCGCCGCGGGGCTGGCCGGCAACTGGTAAGGCTTGCCCGGCTTACTCGGTTTACTCGGCTTACTCCGTTTTGGCGCCCGCATCGAACCACTGCCTGATCACCTGCCGCTCGGCCTCGGTGATGCCCGTGGCATTGTTCATGGGCATCAGCCGTGTGACCACCGCCTGCTGGTAGACCTGCGTCGCATGGCGCTTCAATGCTTCGGGCGAATCAAGCCGCACGTTTTTCATCTGCACCTGCGCGCCGTGGCACAGGTAGCAGCGCTGGGCCATGATGGCCTGCACTTGTTGAAAGCTATTTTGGCCAGAGGCGCCCACTGGATGTGCGCCACCAGCTACTGAATTGATAGTGACCACAGCGGCAGGAGGTTTCATCCAGACGATCACGGCAGCGATGACAGCCACGCCCACCAGCGCATACGGCAACGGGTGGCGGTTGCGGCCCAGTTTGTAGCCGTGGCGCAGCACAAAAAACTGGCGTATGGCGGCGCCGGCCAGCATCATCAGGATCAGCACCAGCCAGTTTTGCGGATGGCTCCAGGTGAAGCTGTAGTGGTTGCTGAGCATGGCGAAGAGCACCGGCAGCGTGAAGTAAGTGTTGTGCACGCTGCGCTGTTTGCCGCGCTGGCCGTGCACCGCATCGACCGGCTCGCCGGCCTTGATGGCGGCCACGACCTTGCGCTGACCGGGGATGATCCAGAAGAACACATTGGCACTCATGGCGGTGGCCATCATGGCGCCTACCAGCAAGAAGGCCGCGCGCCCGGCAAACCAGTGGCAGGCCAGCCAGGAGGCTGCGCACACCAGCACCGCCACCAGCGCGCCGACGATGGCGTCGCCGTTTTTCCATTTTCCGAAAATCTGGCAGATGCCGTCGTACAGCATCCAGAAAATTACAAAGAAGGACAGCGCTACCGCACCGGCCGCGCCGGACGACCAGTTCATCAGCGATTTGTCGACAAGGTAGGTGCCGGCGTTCCACAAATAGGAGATCGTGAACAGCGCAAAGCCCGACAGCCAGGTGCTGTAGCTTTCCCAGTAAAACCAGTGCAGGTGCGCCGGCAGTTGCGGCGGCTTGACAGCGAATTTGACGGGGTGGTAAAAACCGCCGCCGTGCACGGCCCAGAGCTCGCCGCTCACGCCCTGCTTTTTGAGGTCTTCGTCCTCGGGCGGCGTGAGGCTGCTGTCGAGAAAGACAAAATAAAACGAGGAACCCACCCAGGCGATGGCGGTGATGACATGGACCCAGCGCAGCAGCAGGTTGGCCCAGTCGAGAAGGTAGTTTTCCATATCTCTCAACCTATGCAGCACGCGAGGGCGCTGCCTTGTGCAACCTGCTCACCACTGCGGGCGCTGTAAGCAGAAACAAGGCCGCGAACAAAAGAAGCTGGCGCTAACTTGAAGTTAGCTCCGGCTTCCCGGCTCCGCTGCGGCCTGACGCACCAAGTTTATAGAGTTTGGCTTCAGCTCCGAAAAATTTCTGCGCCGCGCTCAACCCGCGTTGATGGTTTGCAACAGCTGGGCCGCTACCGCCACGGCGATGACTTCCGGCTCCTTGCCAGTAATGCCGGGCACGCCGATGGGGCACGTCACTTGCGCCAGCTCGCTCGCGGCGAAGCCCCGGGCTTCCAGGCGGTGGCGGAATGCCGCCCATTTGGTCTTGCTGCCGATCAAGCCGATGTAGGGTAAATCGGATTTCTCGCGCTGGCGCAGCAGGCAGGCAGCCACGATGTCGAGGTCTTCCGCATGGCTGAAGCTCATGATGAGCACGCGGGACTGCGGCGCCAGGCCAGGCACGGCGGCTTGTACGGGATCGGAATGTTCGGCCACCACGCGCGGCGGCACGCTGGCGGGGAACACGCCGTCGCGGCTGTCTATCCAGCTGAGTGAAAACGGCAAGGGGGCGAGCACCCGCACCAGCGCGTGGCCGACGTGGCCGCCGCCGAACAGCGCCACCGGCGTCAACTCGGCCTGGCCCAATCGCACGGCTAGCGCCGGTGTGTCGCCCGCGCTGACGCATTCAAAGCGCAACGCCACCACGCCGCCGCAGCACTGGCCCAGCGACGGGCCCAGCGCTACGCGCAGTGTTGTCGCCTGACGCCCGGCGGCGTCACCCGCGAGCAGCGCACGCGCCCTGGTGATGGCATCGTATTCCAGGTGGCCGCCGCCTATGGTGCCCACCAGCGCATCGGGAAAGACCGCCATCCAGGTTCCCGCCTCGCGAGGCACCGAGCCGTGCGCCTCTGCCACCTCCACCAGCACCGCCGGCGCCGAGGCCAGGCGGGTCAGGAAGTCTTCAAGTTGCAGACTGGAGACACTGGAAACCATTGGTGACGACTTGGCGGTTGGAGGGTTGAAATATTGGGCAAAATGCCTTGACTGCCACCTTAGCACTACCTTGGCGCCGGGCAGTTCCCGGGCATGATGGCAGGTATATCAGGAATCCAATGAGCCGGCCGTTCAAAAAGCCGGCAAAGGCAAGCACGATGAGACAAGACATGCCCCACTCCACACCGCGCCGCTTCTGGCTGGTGGCCCTGCTTTCAGCAGCAGCTGCCGCCGTCGTCAGTGCCTGCAAGACCGCGCCGGAACCTGCGCCCGCCACACCCAAAGCCCCAGACCCCTCTCCAGTGATCGGGCCGATCGCCGGCCCGCAAGGTTCGGCCAGAAGCTCAGGGGCGACCACGCCGCGTGCCTATCGGGAAGACGGTGCCACGCATATCTACGGCCTCAATTCCGACCGTATCTACAAAGGCCGCATGCCACCGCTGCTGTATGCCGTGGGCGTGCTGAATGTGGAAATCGACCGGGTCGGCCGCGTCACCCGTCTGGACTGGATGCGCGCACCGCGCCATGCACCCGAAGTGATGGCGGAGATCGAACGCACCATCCAGCAGGCGTCCCCCTTCCCGGCGCCTACGCGCATGGGCAAGGTGGTCTACACCGATACCTGGCTTTGGCACAAGAGCGGCAAATTCCAGCTCGACACGCTCACAGAAGGACAAGACTAGCCCCCACGGTCGCTCACTTCGTGTAGCTCCCTGCCCCCCGAGGGGGCCGCCCGCCTGCAGTCCGGCAAAGCCGGTCCTACGGCTCGTGCTGGCCTTGGTTGGCTCGCTTCGCATCGCGCTTTGAGCGCTGCCGTCAAGAGCGACTAGCGGTCACTCTATTTTCAGATTTTGGGTTTTAACGACGTTGCGCCAGGCGCGGTAGTCGGCTTCGATGAAGTGGCCGAGCAATGCGGGCGAGCCGGGTGCGGCTTCCACGGCGTCGGCCTTGAACCGCGCCACCACCTCGGGCAAAGCCACGACCTTGTTGATGGCAGCGTTCAGTGCGTTGACGATGGCGGGCGGTGTGCCGGTGGGGGCCATCAACGCAAAGTAGTTGACCACATCAATGCCTGCCAGGCCGGCTTCCGTCATGCTGGGCACGTCGGGCAAGGCACTTGAGCGTTTGGCACTCGTTACGGCCAAAGGCTTGATGCTGCCGTTTTTGATGAAAGGCAGCAGGGCCGGGATGGTGCCCGTGATCAGCTGGATCTGGCCGCCGATCATGTCCATGGTGGCAGGCGCCACACCGCGGTAAGGAATGTGCGTGATGAAAGTACCGGTACGGGCCTTCAGCAACTCAAGCACGAGGTGGTTGACACCGCCCGCCCCGGCCGAGCCGTAGTTCAGCGCACCGGGCTTTTGCCGGGCCAGCGTGACCAGCTCTTTCATGGTGTTCGCCGGCAGCTTGGTGTTGGCAGCCCAGACCAGTGGGCCGCTGGCGATCATGCCCACCGGCGTGAACTGGCGCAGCGGGTCGTAATTGGCGCTGGGCAAAGAGGCCGCCACGGTGGTGAAGGGCGAGGCCACCAGCAGCAGCGTGTAGCCGTCGGCCGGGGACTGCGCCACGTACTGCGTGCCGATGGCGCCCGAGGCGCCCGCACGGTTGTCCACTACAAAGGTGGCGTTCATGGTTTCGCCGAGTTTTTGCGCAATCAGTCGTGCCATGGCGTCGGTGCCGGCGCCGGGGGCAAAAGGCACGACGATCTTGACGGCGCGCTCAGGATAGATGCCGGCGGGAACGGATGCGGCCGAGGCCGGTGAGCCGGCAGAACCCGCTGAAGGGCCTTGTGCCAATACGGCTGGAGCCACGAGGCTGGCGGCGGTGCCTGCGGACAGCAGCAGGGCCTGGCGGCGGCTCAGGGTCATGGGCTTGACGTTCATGGAGGAGGGGGAAGAAAGTTGCACAAACCGCTGATTGTCGCCGCCCCGGATGACGGCGCCATGACACGGTCTGGCTTGCCGCCGCTCAGCTACCGCGGTAGGTGGAATAACTCCAGGGGCTGACCAGCAGGGGCACGTGATAATGCAAGCCCGGATCAGCCACACCGAAGTCCAGCGTCACCTGGTCCAGGAAAGCCGGCTCGGGCAATTTCACGCCGCGCGCCTTGAAGTAGGCCGCCACCTCGAACACGAGCCGGTAGGTGCCGGCTTTCAGATTAGCGCTGTCGTATAGCAGTCCATCGGGATTGCGCCCATCTTCATTGAGGATGAAGTGCTTCACCAGCGTCGCCTGACCCGCATGCGTGGTGTAGAGCGACGCCTTCATGCCGCCTGCCGGCGTGCCGTGCATGGTGTCCAGTACATGTGTGCTCAAGCCCATGGCAGTCCCTGAAGATTGTTTTTCAATTTCGGTTTACCAAAAGTGTATACACTTTTCGACATTCCGGCTATTATCGACTGATGGAATCGTCAACCACGCACACCATCGTCGAAGCCCTGACCAAGGCCATTGTGGAGCACAGGCTGCACCCGGGCACCAAGCTGGCCGAACAAAAACTGGCCGACCATTTCGGCGTCTCGCGCACGCTGGTGCGGCAGGCATTGTTCCAGCTCTCGCAAAACCGCCTGATCCGCCTGGAGCCGGCGCGCGGTGCTTTCGTGGCTGCACCGTCCGTGATGGAAGCGCGCCAGGTGTTTGCCGTGCGCCGCATGCTCGAAGCCGAGATGACGCGGGCCTTTGTGCGCGAAGTCACCCCTGCCAAAATCAAGGCGCTGAAAGAACACGTCGCGCGGGAAAAGTCGGCGGTCGACCTCGGGGACGTTTCGGGCCGGACGGAGTTGCTGGGCGACTTTCATGTGCGCATAGCCGAGCTCATGGGCAATGAAGTGCTGGCCCAGATGCTTGGCGAGCTGACCTCGCGTTGCGCCCTCATCACCCTGATGTACCAGACCGCCACCGCCGCCGAACACTCCAACGACGAGCACGCCGAAATCGTCAAGGCGCTGGCCGCCAGGAACGAAGCGCTGGCCATACGCCTCATGAATGACCATCTGCTGCATGTCGAGAAGAGCCTCTCCTTTGACCGCAAGGTACCGACGAACGATATTTCCATGGCACTGTCATGAGT
>NZ_JBFUGX010000080.1:0-9778 GCF_056402675.1 Polaromonas sp. P3_C2
CAGGAAGATGGCGCCGGCGTGCTTGAGCAAGGGCTCCCACTTGTGCGGGTCGCGGCTGGAGACTTCGAGGTGTTCGGGTGCGATGCGGTTGCTGATCTCGCAGGCCTCTTCCATGCTGCGGGTGTGGATCAGTGCACCGCGGCCGGTGAGGGACTTGGCGATGATTTCGGCGCGCGGCATTTCGGACAAAAGGCGGTCGATAGCGGCCTGCACTTCATCGATATACGCGGCGTCGGGGCACAGCAGGATGCTTTGCGCGAGTTCGTCGTGCTCGGCCTGGCTGAACAAGTCYATGGCCACCCAGTCGGCCGACGTGCTGCCGTCAGCCAGCACCAGGATTTCAGACGGGCCGGYAATCATGTCGATGCCCACCGTGCCAAAAACGCGCTTTTTGGCGCTGGCAACATAGGCGTTGCCGGGGCCGGTGATCTTGTCGACCTTGGGCACGGTCTGCGTGCCGTAGGCCAGCGCAGCCACGGCCTGCGCGCCGCCGATGGTGAAGGCGCGGGTGACGCCGGCCACGTAGGCGGCGGCCAGCACGAGCTCATTGCGCTCGCCTTTGCTCGACGCCGCCTGGTCGCCCGAGCCGCCCGTGGCCACGCTGCCGCGCACGGGCGTTGGCACCACCATGATGATCTCTTGCACACCAGCCACGTGGGCGGGGATGGCGTTCATGAGCAAGCTGGAGGGGTAGGCAGCCTTGCCGCCCGGAACGTAAATGCCCACCCGGTCCAGCGGCGTGACCTTCTGGCCCAGCAGCGTGCCGTCTTCGTCGCGATAACTCCAGCTCTCTCCCGATGCCTTCTTCTGTGCCTCGTGGTACTTGCGCACCCGGGCGGCTGCGGCCTGCAGGGCCTCGCGCTGGGCAGCGGGAATGGCATCAAATGCGGCCTTGAAATCCGCCTGCGTCAGTTCCAGCCCAGCCATCGACGCAGCTGACAGGCCATCAAACCGCGCGGTGTATTCCAGCACCGCCGCATCGCCGCGCTGTTGCACATCGGCCAGGATGTCGGCCACGCGCTGCTCGATGGCCGCGTCAGTGTCGGCGGACCAATGCAGCCGCGCCTTGAAATCAGCATCAAAAGTTGCCGAGACCGTTGACAGTCGTGCGGGAGAAGCTATTAATTTCATAGCATCAAGACTCAAGGTGTGGCCGTGGCGGCGGCGAAGGCATCGATCAGCTTGCGGATGGGCTCTTGCTTGAGCTTGAGCGCGGTCTGGTTCACGACGAGGTGCGAGCTGATGTCCATGATGCGTTCGACCTCGACCAGGTGGTTGGCCTTGAGCGTGCTGCCGGTGGAGACCAGATCGACGATCGCGTCGGCCAGGCCTGTAAGCGGTGCGAGCTCCATGCTGCCATAGAGCTTGATCAGGTCGACGTGCACCCCCTTGGTGGCGAAAAAGTCGCGGGCAATCGCCACGTACTTGGTGGCCACTTTCAGGCGCGAGCCCTGGCGCACGGCGGCGGCGTAGTCAAAACCTTCGCGCACCGCCACGCTGATGCGGCATTTGGCGATTTGCAGGTCGAGCGGCTGGTACAGGCCCTGGCTGCCGGATTCGAGCAAAGTGTCTTTGCCGACCACGCCGAGGTCGGCGCCGCCGTACTGCACATAGGTGGGCACGTCGGTGGCACGCACCAGCACCACACGCAGGCCGGGTTGGTTGGTGTCCAGAATCAGCTTGCGGGATTTTTCCGGGTCGTCGAGTACCTCGATGCCGGCGCTTCGCAGCAGCGGCAGGATGTCGTCGAAGATGCGGCCTTTGGATAACGCCAGGGTGATCATGCTTTGACTCGTTCTATGTCGGCACCGATTCCGCGCAGCTTGGCTTCCATCTGGTCATAGCCGCGGTCCAGGTGGTAAATGYGGTCCACCATGGTTTCGCCCTCGGCCACCAGGCCGGCAATTACCAGGCTGGCGGAGGCGCGCAAATCAGTGGCCATCACGGTGGCGCCCGACAGCTTTTCAACACCCTCCATGACCGCGACCTTGCCTTCGATCTGGATCTTGGCGCCCAGGCGCACCATCTCGTTGACGTGCATGAAACGGTTTTCAAAGATTGTCTCCGTCACCGTGCTGCTGCCCTGTGCAATGGCGTTCAGCGCCATGAACTGGGCCTGCATGTCGGTCGGGAAGCCGGGGTATTCAGTCGTGCGGAAGGATTGCGCCTTCATTCGGCCGCTGGCCTGGATGCGGATAAAACCCTCACCCGCAGTCACCACGGCACCGGCTTCACGCAGCTTGTCGATCACGGCATCGAGGTGGTCGGCTCGGCCATGCTTCAAGACAACGTCGCCGCCGGCAGCGGCCACCGCGCACAAAAAGGTCCCGGTTTCAATGCGGTCGGCCACCACCTGGTGGGTGCAGCCATGCAGGCGCTCCACGCCCTGGATACGGATACGGCGCGTGCCGTGACCTTCAATCTTCGCGCCCATCTTGATGAGCATTTCAGCCAGGTCGCCAATCTCGGGCTCCTGTGCGGCGTTCTCCAGGATGGTTTCACCTTCTGCCAGGCTGGCGGCCATCAGGAAGTTTTCAGTGCCGGTCACCGTCACCATGTCGGTGGTGATGCTGGTGCCCTTGAGCCGCTTCTGACCAGCCGGCAGCTTGGCGATCATGTAGCCATGCTCCACGGCGATTTCAGCGCCCATGGCCTGCATGCCCTTGATGTGCTGGTCGACCGGCCGCGAACCAATGGCGCAGCCGCCGGGCAGTGACACAGTCGCTTCGCCAAAGCGCGCCAGCAGCGGGCCGAGGGCCAGCACGGAAGCGCGCATGGTCTTGACGAGCTCATAAGGGGCTTCCGGTGAGCTCAGGCCGCCGGCATTGAGCACCACGGTGCTGGGCACGTCCTGGCTGCGTTCGGCCTGCACGCCCATGTTGCGCACCAGCTTGAGCATGGTGGCCACGTCCTGCAGGCGCGGCACGTTCTGCAGCGTCACCGTGTCGGCCGTCAGCAGGGCTGCACAAAGCTCCGGGAGCGCGGCATTCTTGGCGCCGGAAATTTCGACCGTGCCGGCGAGTGATTTGCCGCCCCTGATGAGTAATTTGTCCATGTTCTTTTATTGCGTGTTGTTGTTGGCCCATTCGGTGGGCGTATACGTTTTCATCGACAGCGCATGCACTTCGTCGGTCTGCATGCGGCCACCCAGCGTGGCGTACACCTTCTGGTGGCGCTGGATCAAGCGCAGGCCCTCAAAGGTGCTGGAGATGATTGTCGCGTACCAATGGCGCCCGTCGCCCGACAGCTCGATATGTTCGCACGGCAGGCCTGCGGTGATGATGGATTGAAGTTCTTCGCTGGTCATATGTTTTGGTTTCAGTCAGTGTCTTATTTTGTAGCCGGTGCGCAGCATGTTCACGGCAACGGAGCTAACGACAAGCAAGGCCGTCAAAACAATCCCCAGGCTCAGCCAGGGCGAAACATCGCTGACGCCAAAGAATCCGTAGCGAAAACCGTCGATCATGTAGAAAAACGGGTTCAGGTGGCTGACCTTTTGCCAAAACGGCGGCAGCGAGTGGATCGAATAAAACACGCCGCTCAGGAAGGTCATGGKCATGATGACGAAATTCTGGAAGGCTGCCATCTGGTCGAACTTTTCAGACCACAGCCCGGCGATGACGCCCAGTGCGCCCAGCATGGCGGCGCCCAGCACCGCAAACAGCACAATCCACAGCGGCGCCACAAAGACGGGTTGGCCAAAGAACACGGTGACGGCAAATACGCCCGCTCCCACCAGCAGGCCACGTGCGACGGACGAGCCGACGTACGCAAAAAACCAGTGCCAGTGCGACAGCGGCGTGAGCAGCACAAACACCAGGCTGCCCATGATCTTGCTCTGGATCAGCGAGGAAGAGCTGTTGGCGAACGCGTTCTGCAACACGCTCATCATCACGAGGCCCGGCACCAGGAAGGCGGTGTAGCTGACCTGGTCGTAGACCTTCACTTGATCCTGCAGCACGTGACCAAAGATCAGCATGTAGAGCACGGCGGTCAACACCGGGGCTCCGACCGTCTGGAAACCCACTTTCCAGAAGCGCAAGGTTTCTTTATAAAGCAGTGTTTGCCAGCCAGTCATTCAAAAGCCCCCACGCTTGTCGCTTCGCGTACTACGCTGCCCCCCCGAGGGGGCTGTGCTTGCTTGGGGCGGCCCGGCGCGGCGCACGGCCCTTCCCCGGATGAACGCGATCATGTTGCCACTCCCATTAAATTCAGTTCGGTGGCTTCTCGGGCCGGCTTTTTGTTCATGACATCCAGGAACACATCTTCCAGGTCGGCCTTGCGGATTTCAACGTCTTCCGCAACCAGCCCCGCTTCGCGGATGGCCGCCAGGTATTGTTCGATTTCATGGGCGTTGTGCGCCGGAAACTGCACGATGCGCCCGGTGATACGGGCCTGCGCGGCCAGGTGCACCGGCAATTCGCTGTCGATCTTGAAGCGCAGCACATTGGAGGACGCCGCCTTGAGCAGCTCGGAAGTCTGGGCCAACGCCACCACCCGCCCCTGCTTGAGCATGGCGATGCGGCTGCACAGGGCCTCAGCTTCTTCGAGGTAGTGCGTGGTGAGCAGCACCGTGCTGCCCTGCTTGTTGAGTTTGGCGATGAACTGCCACAGCGTCTGGCGCAGTTCGACATCAACGCCAGCAGTGGGCTCGTCCAGCACGATGACCTGCGGCTTGTGCACCAGCGCCTGCGCCACCAGCACGCGGCGCTTCATGCCGCCGGAGAGCTGGCGCATGTTGGCATTGGCTTTGTCGGCCAGCCCCAGGCTGACGAGCAGCTCGTCGATCCAGTCGTCGTTGCGTTTGATGCCGAAATAGCCGGACTGGATGCGCAGCGCCTCGCGCACGGAGAAAAAGGGGTCGAACACCAGTTCCTGGGGTACGACGCCGAGCTTTCGCCTTGCATTGGCATAGTCGGTGAGCACGTCGCTGCCATGCACCAGGACCTGGCCGCTGCTGGCGCGCGAAAGGCCGGCGAGTATGCTGATGAGAGAGGTTTTGCCGGCGCCGTTAGGGCCCAGCAAGCCAAAAAATTCACCTTGCCGGATATCAAAACTGACGTCGTCCAGCGCCTTGACAGCAGGCCCCGTCTGATTTCGCGTGGATGAGTAGGTTTTGGAGACGGACTGAAATGAGATCGCTGGCATGAGCCCGCCATTTTAAGGGCGGATGCTGTTTTTATCCGGGTCGGCGGCTGAATGCCCTGCGTCAGGACCCCGATGGGCGAAGAAACCCGAAAGCGGCGTCTCAGGCCGCCGGGGCGGCAGCGGCGGGAATCAGCTCTGCCACGCCATACAGGCCTGCCAACTGACGCAGGCGAGCCGGCAAGCCGGCCACCGAAAACGCCTTGCCGGCAGCCAGCGCTTCACGCCGGCATTCCAGCAGCACCGCCAGCGCGGAGGAGTCAAACTCCTTCAGCGCGCCTGCATCGGCCACCACGCCGGCCGGCTGGGACAGCACGGCCTGCTTGAGGCCGAGAGCAAACCCGGCAGCCTCGGCATGCGTGAGGACAGAAGGAAGCGTCAGCACTGGCGATGCCTGCTCAGGGCTTCTTGGCAACAGCTGCGCCTGCGCCGGTGTTGGACTGGTTGCGCTGAACCAGGGAAGCGATCAGGCCATCGACGCCCTTGGCGCTGATTTCCTGGGCGAACTGGGTACGGTAGGTTTCCACCAGCCAGACGCCCAGCACGTTGAGGTCATAGATCTTCCAGCCCGTAGCGGTTTTTTCCATGCGGTAATCCAGCTGGATTGGATCGCCCCGGCCCAGAACTTCGGTGCGTACGACGACTTCAGTGTCTTCCGGAGCCGCACGCAGCGGTTTGACATTGACGCTCTGGTCGCTGACCTGTGCCAATGCGCCGGAATAGGTGCGGATCAGCAGGGTCTTGAACTCGTCCTGAAGCTTCTTTTGCTGCTCAGGCGTGGCCTGGCGCCAGTTGCGGCCCACGGCAGAGGCCGTCATGCGTGTGAAGTTCACGTTAGGCATGATCTTGCTGTCGACGAGCGCGAGCACCCGGGTGAGGTCACCGGCTTTTACAGCCTTGTCCGTCTTGATGTTGTCCAGCACATCGGCCGAGACGCGCTTGATCAGGGCATCGGGTGCCTCATCGGCTGCGCGAACGAACGGCGCAGACCCCATCAGGGCCAGGCTGAGGGCGGCGGTGAATAAATGGCCAAGTGTTCTGCGTTTCATGATTTTCCTTCTATGACGAAGCATGCGGCTGCGAAAATTGCAGTACCCCTATGGATACGTCGCTGCTGCAACCGATGGTTCGATGGTTATTCTGCGGGATGGTTTCCGGGCTGTGAATGAAGTTTTACGGCAGTCTTGTAAATATTGTTTGCAATCAACAGCCTTTTGACCCCTGTTCAAACCCGGGATGACACTATTTGGCGGCGGAGGCTGGTGCCGCCGGGGCGGCCGATGTGCCTTCCGGCAAATCGTAACGTTCCTCTTTTTCCACCGAAGTCCCGCCTATCAGGCTACGGCGGCGCTGCAGGTAGATTTCGCGGGTGAAGCTGTATTTGTCGAGTGCGGCCTGGTCCAGGACATCACCGGCCCCGAGCACGTTGGCCCTGGCGTTCACCAGGCGCAAAGTCGTCAGGGAATTGCGGGCACGGACATTGTCGATCCGGCTTACCAGGTCGCCCTGGTAATCAACCAGCGAACCTACCGAATCACGCGCGGAAGAAGGGCCCAGCAAAGGCAGCACGAGGTAGGGGCCCGAGCCCACACCCCAAACGCCGAGCGTCTGGCCAAAATCTTCCGAGTGTTTGGGAATCTTCAGATCGCTGGCAACGTCAAAAATGCCACCCACGCCCCAGAGGGTATTGGTCGTGACACGGAAAAAACTTTCGATAGAAGCCTGGCCTTTACCCTGGAGCAGGTTGTTGACGGTGGACCACACGTCGGAAATGTTGCCGAAGAAATTAGTGACACCGGTGCGCACAGGCGCAGGCGTGATATCCCGGTACGCGGTTGCCACGGGTTTGACGACGGCGCGGTCCACGCCGTCATTGAAACTGAACATGGTCCGGTTGAACGGCTCCAGCGGATCGGATGGGCTCGCATTGGGACCGGTAGCACACCCCTGGAGAAGTGCCAGTGCAAGCACTGCCGCAGCCCAGCCGGCCGGTTTTTTCATCGTGATTTCTGCTGTCATTTTTTTTCTGGCGTCCCTGATGGCGGCGCAGACCCTGATCCGGAACTGCTGTCTGCCGCCTTGCTGTATAAAAACTGGCTGATCAGATTCTCAAGCACCACGGCGGACTGCGTGTTTTTGACCACGTCCCCTGCGGCAAGATTTTTCTCGTCCCCACCGGCCTCCACGCCGATGTACTGCTCGCCCAGCAATCCGCTGGTCAAAATCTTCAGCGAGCTGTCTTTCGGGAACACGTAACGGCTTTCCATCGCCAGATTGACGCTGGCCTGGTAGGACTTGTCGTCGAAAGTGATATTTTCAACCCTGCCCACTACCACGCCAGCGCTTTTGACAGCGGCTCGCGGCTTGAGGCCACCAATGTTGTCGAATTTCGCCGTCACCTTGTAGGAGGTATCGAAATTCAGGCTGAGCAAATTCGCGGACTTGAGCGCCAGAAACAGGATGGCGGCGCCGCCAATCAACACGAACAAACCCACCCACAAATCATTTTTGGAACGTTGCATCGTTTTCTTTCAGTGGCCTGGTCCGGCGTTTTCGCCATTCCGGGCTGTTTTGTCCTTGCGGGGTTCACCCAAGGCAAACACTGGGAAGCAGGATTTTCTCATGGGCGAATTAAAAATGTATGAAGACGGTTTTAAAGGCTGAACATCGAGGCGGTCAGCAGGAAATCCAGCCCCAGCACGGCCAGCGACGCAACCACCACGGTCCGCGTGGTCGCGCGCGACACGCCCTCAGGCGTCGGCTGGGCCTCGAAACCCTGGTGCAAGGCCACAAAAGTGACCGTGACGCCAAACACAAAACTCTTGATGATGCCGTTGCCTACGTCGCGCCAGACATCGACACCGGACTGCATCTGGCTCCAGAAGGAGCCCGCATCAATACCGATCATGACCACACCCACCAGCCAGCCACCCATGATGCCCACAGCGCTGAACACGGCAGCCAGCAGGGGCATGGCGATGATGCCGCCCCAGAAGCGGGGCGCCAGGATGCGCCGCACCGGGTCTACCGCCATCATTTCCATGGCTGAGAGCTGTTCGCCGGCTTTCATCAGGCCGATTTCGGCCGTCAACGCCGTGCCGGCGCGGCCGGCAAACAGCAAAGCAGTGACCACCGGCCCGAGTTCGCGCACGAGGCTGAGCGCCACCAGCAAGCCCAGCGCTTCTGCCGAGCCATAGCGCTGCAGCGTGTAGTAGCCCTGCAGGCCCAGCACAAAGCCGACAAACAGACCCGACACGGCAATGATGGCCAGCGAGTAGTTGCCCAAAAAGAAAATCTGGTCGCGCACCAGGCCAAAGCGGGCCAGGGCCGGGCCGGTGAGGGCCACCAGCCGGGACATCAACCGCGCGGCGTAGCCCAGCTCGGCCAGCTGGCTGCGCACGGAAAAACCGAGGCCGGAAATCAGCGCGACAGGGCTATAGCGGCTCATGCGCGCTTCCCTGATTTGGCCGCCGGGTCGCCGAAATCGGCATCCACAGTGGGGCCCGGATAGTGGAATTTCACGGGGCCTTCGCTTTCGGCATTGACGAACTGGTGCACCAGCGGATCGGTGGAGCGACGCACCTCGTCAGGTGTGCCCTGCGCCGCAATGCCACCATTGGCCAGGATGATGACCTTGTCGGCAATGCGGAAGGTTTCTTCCAGATCATGCGACACCACCACGCTGGTAATGCCCAGCGTATCGTTGAGCTGGCGTATGAGCTGCGCGGCGGTACCGAGCGAGATCGGATCGAGCCCGGAGAACGGTTCGTCGTACATGATGAGTTCCGGGTCCAGCACAATGGCCCGCGCCAGCGCAACCCGGCGGGCCATGCCGCCCGAAATCTCGCTGGGCAGCAGGTCCCGCGCGCCGCGCAGGCCCACCGCATTGAGTTTCATCAGCACGATATCGCGGATCAGGGCTTCACCCAATTCGGTGTGCTCGCGCAAGGGAAACGCCACATTGTCGAAAACACTCAGATCGGTGAACAACGCACCGAACTGGAACAGCATGCCCATGCGACGGCGCGCGGCATAGAGTTCCGCCTGGGCCAGCTTGCCGACGTCCTTGCCGTCGAACAGCACAGCGCCGCTGACAGCCTTTTGCTGCCCGCCGATGAGGCGCAGCACGGTGGTTTTGCCGCCTCCCGAAGCGCCCATCAGCGCGGTAACCTTGCCGCGAGGCACGGACAGCGTGACCTTGTCCAGGATGACGCGATCACCGGCGGAGCCGGGATAGGAAAACGTCACATCCTTGAACTCAACCAATGATGAAGCGGAAATGTCGGGCATTKAAGGAGAAAAGACAGGCCAGCAGGTGTGTTGGCTTGGGTAAGTAATACCGAATGATACGGGGTTTGCCCTTATACAGCCCCTGACCGGAAACCAAAAACCTTGGGCTGAGCGGCCTAAAGCAGCGAGGGTGGCCCAAAAAAGCGGCCGCCTTATCGGGCCGATAGTGGCCGCAAGCCACAACTATCCGGCGCAAGCAGCTATTTTTTTGATAGCACCCGGGGTTTTCGGTGTTATTTGCCAACCAGGCAGGTGTGCGCAAAGCGCAACGGACCGTCACGCCAATTGGGTGATTTCTGGAGGTTTGGCACCATTTCACGCAACCCGGGCACCAGCTTGGGCC
>NZ_JBFUGX010000081.1:0-9730 GCF_056402675.1 Polaromonas sp. P3_C2
GCTTCATGATGTCCGGCGCCGTCAGGTTGATGTTGCAAGGCGGAAACTCGTTGGCCACGTAGAAGGTGTCGGGTAAATCCGGGTAGAAGTTCTTTCCCGGTGCCATGTTCTGGTATTCGACGTAGGGAATGGGCACCGAGATGTACTGCGGCAGCTTTTGGCCTTGCAGTGCGGCGATGGCCGCCTTCAGGGCCACCGAGACCAGGCCAGGCGACTGCGCGGCCGAAGCGCCTTTGAGGCCRTCCTTATGGTACTGATGGACCATCTTGCGAAAGCCATTTTCCCCTTCCGCACCGATGGGCACGAACGGGTGCTTGGCCTCGATCAGCGCACGAATGGTGCCGTTGGATCCAGCCTGCGTGTAGATGCCGTTGAAGCGGCCATGCACGGCAATCGCGTCGGCCGCTACCTTCTGCGAAGTGCCGTCGTCCCAGTTGCCCACCACTTCGATAATCTGGACCTGCTTGTGCTTGTCCATGATCTCGCGGAAACCGAGATGGCGGTCGCGGTCCACCGAGTTGCCCGGCAAGCCGCGAATCTCCAGAACCTTGCCGCTGGTCACGCCGTTCTTCTCCAGCCAGCGGCCCATCAGGCGGCCCATTTCCAGCTGGTCTTCGTTCACCTGGATCACCTCGTCGGTGTCGAGCACATTGTCGAACGGGATCAGCACGACGCCAGCCTCTTTGGCGCGCTTGATCACCGGCTTGAACGAGGTGGGCGACACCGCGATCGTGAGGATGGCGTCGAAGCCCGCGTTGATGAAGTTGTCGATGGCGCCCAGCTGCGCAGCCACGTCCGTACCGGTGGACACGACCTTCAGCTCCTTGATGTGCGGCTTCATCTCCGGCGTTGCTGCATAAGCCTTCAGCGACTTGATCATCTGGATGCGCCAGCTGTTGCCGGCATAACCATTGGCCAATGCGATGCGGTACGGTCCCTTCTTGGCCGGATACTGGATGGTCTTCGTGTTGCCGGAGAACGGCTTGAAGCAGGCCGGCTCGTAGGTTTGGGCCAACGCCGGCGCGCCCAGGCCGGCCAGTGTTGCGGCCGCGCCCGCGGCCAGAATATCTCGTCTCGTTTGCATGCTTGTCTCCTGTTTAGAGTGTGCCGGTCTCTGAAGCCGGCGAGCTGACAACGGCGCAGGATTGCGCGAAGCATTTGGCCAGGGCAAAACTTGATCAATTCATTTTTGGTCTGGCCATATCGGACCGCATCAGGGCTTTCCCTTGACTTGCGCCGCTTCGAAGGCTGCGTCGCCCCCTCAGGCCCCAAGGCGCCGCAGGCGGGTCAGCCTGCCTGCGACACCAACACCGACGGCGAGCTCCAGGAGCGGGGCGACATGACAATCCGGAAGTCCTCGATCGTCGCGTTGCGGCCGCCAAGTAACGTGGCTTCGCGCTTGTGGAACTCAGGATCGGAGAAAGTAATGCTGTCGCGGACGATGGAAACGAGGACGTACTTGCCACCGTGGGCGATAAACTGGAATCCGCGTTCCTGCACAGATCACGTCAGCATGATTGGCCCTGCGCAGCGGTCAGACGGGTAACTATATATCTGCTAATTTGGACTGACCACTCTCGGCGGCCAACTTTCGAATCTCGGAAAACCTGGGGAGACCCCCAGCAGCGGAAGCGGTACTTTCGCAGCCTCTGATACTCCGTTCAAAATTAGTTCCGGCATCTCGCCATCAAACAAGGCCGGCCCGGCCAGGCGGTCGACCCAGTTCAGAAGCTGCATGCCGCAGTACACCACGTGGCGCCCACGGATGGTGATGCGCAACCCCCGGCGGTGGCGCTGGAAGACGGGCTCCCCCACCGCATCCTCGAAAGCCTTCAGCCGGTGGCTGGCGCCCGACAGGGACAAGTGACAGCGGCGCGCAGCTTCCGACAATGAACCCGACTCGRCGCAAAGCACCACGAGCCGGATCGAAGCGAGGTCGAAGCGTTGAAGGTTGATAAATTTGGTCATGCCAATTTTTTTGAATGTACCAATTTTGGTCTGACCAGACAAGGTTTTTCCACCACAACTTACCGGCCATGGCCACGCAGGGGCACCGCCCGACGGTATGATCCTTTCGTTACACCTTCCCCGCCATGAGAGTTACCAAGCCTGCCGAACCCCGTCGCCTGTATCAGCAGATCGCCGATCAGATCAGGGAACTGATCGCCAAAGGATCGTTCCAGGTCGGCGACCGTCTGCCGGCCGAGCGCGAGCTGGCATTGCTCCTGGGCGTGTCCCGCCCTTCGCTGCGCGAGGCATTGATCGCCCTGGACGTCCAGAGCAGTGTCGAGATCCGTGGCGGCTCGGGTGTCTACGTCTGCCCGCAACCCAAACGCACTTCCGGGAAGGCCACACCCGCACTCGGCGAGAGCCCAAGGGAACTGATGCAGACGCGCTCCGCCCTGGAGAGCGCGGTGGTGATCCTTGCCTGCGCGCGCGGCACCCCTGAGCAGCTCAAGCAGCTTAGGACGATCGTCACGAGAATGAGGGCTGAAACGGATCGCAACCGCGCCCCGCTGGATCTTGATCGACGCTTTCACATGACGCTTACGCAGATGAGTGGTAATTCCGTGATGGCCCGCATCATCGCCGAGTTGTTCGATGAACGGCACAGCCCGATCTCGGCCAAGCTGTCTTCGAAATACGAGAACCCACGCACCTGGAAGGCTGCGCTGAAGGAACATGAAGCTATTCTCAGCGCTCTGGATGCACGCGATCCGATAGCCGCACAGGCTGCCATGCTCGCCCATCTGCGCGCCTCCGAGCTGCGTTGGGTGGGGGACTGACCCCGTCCCCTGAGGCGTGCATCCACGAGCGCACGATGCGCAGATTGCTATCGCTCGCGCCGGAAATTGAATTGGTGCCGGGCCCGAGCCGAGCCTAGCATCGCGCGTACCCCCCGCCGCTGCACATCGCAATTTAGGAGACGATTCACATGAACATGCAAACCCACTATCCCAGCCTGAAAGACCGGTCCGTCCTCATCACCGGGGGGTCGACCGGCATCGGTGCCACCCTGGTGCGGCAGTTCGCAGCGCAAGATGCGAAGGTCGGGTTCATCGACATCGACGTGGACAACGCGCTCGCCCTTCAGGCAAGTGTGGCGAAGGAGCTCGGCAAGCGCGTGCATTTCATGCGCAGCGACGTCACCGACACTGACGAAATGCGCCAGGCGATCAAAGCGCTTCGCACCCAGATCGGGCCGATCCGGGTGTTGCTGAACAACGCGGCCAACGACGAGCGACACCTGATCGAGGACACGACACCGCAATACTGGGACGCGGGCGTCGCCGTGAACCTCAAGCACCAGTTCTTCGCGGCGCAGGAAGTCGCGCCAGACATGAAAGCGCTGGGCGGCGGCTCCATCGTCAACTTCGGCTCGGTCAGCTGGATGCTCAAGCAAGGCGGCATGCCGGTTTACACCACCTGCAAGGCAGCCGTGCAAGGGCTCACCAGGAGCCTGGCGCGAGACTTCGGACCCTTCCGCATTCGAGTGAACACCCTGGTGCCGGGTTGGACCATGACGGAAAAACAGTTGCGGCTGTGGGTCACACCCGAGTCCAAGGCAGACCTGGCCCGTGCGCAATGCCTGCCGGGGGATTTGATGCCTGAACACATTGCGAAGGCGGCGCTGTTCCTGGCTTCCGACGACAGCGAGATGATGACGGCGCAGGATTTGGTTGTCGATGGAGGGTGGACATGATCGATGGGCCACCCGAAGGATATTGAATTCCATCGAAATCTGACAAGGGCGGCCCTACCAGGAGGATAGCGACGCCCCAGAATTGAAAAAGCCCTTGAATCCGTTAGGAATCAAGGGCTTGCGCATCTGGTGGCCTGGGGCGGAATCGAACCACCGACACAAGGATTTTCAATCCTCTGCTCTACCGACTGAGCTACCGGGCCTGAGCCTCAGATTATATATCACCCGAAAGGGGTGTCCGGCCCCCTGGGTCTTCAAGGTCAGACGCCGCGTTTGCCGCGGGTCAGATCCACGCCGAGTTGCTTGAGCTTTCGGTAGAGGTGGGTACGCTCAAGACCGGTTTTCTCCGCCACACGGGTCATGGAGCCGCCTTCCTTGGCTAAATGAAATTCGAAATAGGCTTTTTCAAATTCGTCACGCGCGTCGCGCAATGGTTTTTCCAGCAGAAAACTCTGCGTGGCCTGCGGTCCCAGGTCAACAGGTGTCGGCAAGGTCCCGCCGGTCATCACGGCTTCTACCGTGAGGTCGGCTGCGTGTGCCGCGGGGCTGCTGTTCATTACGGCGGGTTTGCGGGGAGCTGCCTTGGTGAGGCCCTGCTCCACCGCCTTCAGGAGTTTTTGCAGCGTGATGGGTTYCTCAAGAAACGCCATGGCGCCGATCTTGGTAGCCTCGACTGCCGTATCGATCGTGGCGTGGCCGCTCATCATGATGACGGGCATGGTCAGCAAGCCACTGGAAGACCACTCCTTGAGCAGCGTCACGCCGTCAGTGTCGGGCATCCAGATGTCCAGCAGCACCAGGTCGGGCCTGGAACGTCCGCGGGCGGCACGGGCCTGAGCGGCGTTCTCGGCGAGCTCGACCTGATGCCCTTCGTCATTAAGAATTTCTGAGAGAAGGTCGCGTATGCCCAGCTCGTCGTCGACCACCAGAATATTTGCCATGATTGAATTGCTGCCTGCCTGTTATTGCGAATGCCGTGCGGATATCGAAGTGTTACTGAATGTGTTGTTAAGCCACAACTGCAAATGATAACGACACTTGTGCCCCTTGCACCAAACCGTCTGCCACGCGGTTTGAAATATCGATGCGGGCTCCGTGTTCATCTGCAATTTTTTTGACGACCGCGAGCCCCAGACCCGTGCCCTTTACCTTGGTCGTGACGTAGGGCTCGAACGCGCGTTTGAGGATATGTTCGGGGAAGCCCGTTCCGTTGTCGCGCACCGTCAGACGCACACGCCTGGACGTTTCAGAGTATTCGGTCTTGAGCGTAACCCGTCCGTCCTCCTTGCCTTCCTGCGCATCCTGGGCATTCTGCAACAGGTTGTGGATGACCTGGCGCAGCTGCTGGTCGTCGCCCTGGATTTTCGGGGCCTTGGGGTCCAGCTCTGTGACGACCGGAACCGCGGCACTGCCGCTGCGCAGCTCACTGTGACCGTCGCTGAGGTAGAGCTGCATCACGTCGTTGATCAATGCATTGAGGTCAACAGGCTTGAGCTCGGCCGCCGGCAGGCGGGCGTAGTCGCGGAACTCATTCACCAGCCGCTTCATTGCGTCGACCTGGTCAACGATGGTCTTGACGGATTTGGTGAGCAGCAGTTGCTCAGGTTCGCCGACCTTGCCGGTGAGCTTCATTTCGAGGCGCTCAGCCGACAGCTGGATGGGCGTGAGCGGGTTCTTGATCTCGTGGGCCAGGCGGCGCGCCACCTCGCCCCACGCCTGCGCGCGTTGGGCCGACACCATTTCGGAAACATCGTCAAACACCAGCAAAAACTCTTCGGTGCCCGGCATCTTGGCGCCACGGGCGATCAGCGTGATGGCGTTGTCGGGCGCACCGGGCACGGCCGCGTTGAGCTCAAAAGACTGCTGCCAATGCTCAAGCCCGTGCGGCGCACCATCGCTGAGGTAATCGGTGAACTGGGCCAGCACATCTTTGGCAAACAGGCCCAAGCCTGGCACTTCGCCCAGCGATTTTCCGTGGTACGCCGCCAGCGGCGCACGCAGGATGCGGGTAGCCCCAGGGTTGCTGGACTGGATGCGGCCATGCACATCCAGCACGATCACGCCGGCGGTGAGGTTGTCCAGAATGGTCTGCAGGTTGGCGCGCGCGGCATCAACCTGGCTCATGCTTTGCTGCACTGCCGAGCGGGCATCGGCCAGCTGCTGTGTCATGTCGGCAAAAGAACGCGTGAGCCCGCCCAGCTCGTCCTTGCCCTGCAGGGCGGCCTTGGGTGTCAAGTCGCCCTGGGCCACCTGGCGCACGCCCTCCGCCAGCACCAGCAGCGGCTTGGCCAGCTGGTTGCCCAGCACCACGGCCAGCAGTACCGCACCGAATACGGCCAGGAACAAGCTGAGCGTGAGTGTGCCYATATACATCTTGCGCAGGCCGCCGCGTGCCAGCGCGCGCTCCTGGTATTCGCGGTTAGCTTCCTGGACGGCGACAGCATTGGCCACCAGGCCCTCAGGCAGCAGCTGGGTCACCTGCAAAAACCGCGCGTCGCCCAGCACGTTCACATTGGGGTTGTTCACCACGGCAATCGCCTTGACCCGCGCAACGGCCCCCGGCGCGGTACCGGCAGCCCCACCTGCGGCCAGCTCGCCGTTGCCGGCAGACACCACCTCATCGAGGCCTTCAATCTGCGTGACGACGCGCTGCGTGCGTGCCGTGCGCAGTTGCTGTACTGAGGGGCGTTCGGGTTTCAGCAGAAATCTCGACTCACCTGCGCTGGCTATCACCTGGCCCGAGGGGCTCCAGAGCACCACATCGCTGGCCTGGAGCTGGTCGCGCAGGCGTTCAAGTGCGAGGCCAGCCATGGCGTCCGGCGTCTCGGCAATCTGGGTGGCGGCCTGCCGTGTCTTGTTGCCAAGGTCGGCGGCCAGGGTGTCCAGCGTGGCCCGGCCCAGGTTCAACCCGGCCGCCAGCGCCCCCTCCACTTCCACATCAAACCAGCTTTCAATGGACCGCGACACAAACTGGTAGGACACCACATAAATCATCAGCCCCGGCATGAGGCCGACCAGCGCAAAGATGGCGGCCAGCTTGACCAGCAGCCGGCTGCCGAAGCGGCCGCGGTACAGCCGCAGGGCAAGGCGCGCCACGATCCATCCGATGACCAGCAGCAGCAAGCCGGCAACGGCCACGTTGAGCACGAAGAGCAGTGCGTAATTGCGCTCGTACAGCTCGCGATTGCCGGTGGCCTGCGTCAGCAGGAACATCAGCACCAGGCCGAGCGCCGCGATGGCCCCCACGCCGACACCGACCGTCCAGCGAAAAGCCTTGCTGCTCTTGAGGGAGCCGCCACTGACCTGCAGGTTCACTTGACGCCCTCGGCGCTGGAGACCACAGGCGTGGCGGGCTCCAGTTTCAGCCGCTCCCTGACCTGCGCGGAGATATTCCAGTCTTTTTGCCCGGCTACCCCGATCTGGAAGGGGCGCGGCAGCTGCGTCAGGTCGAGCCTGAAACTGAAATCAAGCTTGTGGGCGGCGTCGGGGTCAACCTCGGCCGCATCGGCGATTTTCCAGCGCGCCACGCGCTGGATGGCAGACAGGGCCTCGGGAAGGGTCTCGTAATTCTGGTTCAGTGTGGCGCGCAGGCCCGCCGAACTGGTGATGAGGCCCGAAGCAATGTTGACGCGCCAGCGGCGGGTCAATGGCTGGTAAGCCAGGCGAACGGTGCGGGCCGCACTGGCCACGCGCGGGTCCGTCCAGTACCAGCGGTCGCGGTAAATGTCGGCTTCGACCACAAAAAACATCGGGATCCCCTTGAGCAGGGCGTCTTCCACGACCGCCGGAAGCTCAAACCGGACCTGCGCAGACAGGTGAACACCATCGTCACCGCGCTCCACGCGCAGCTGCGTGATCTCGGTGGCCGACGCCGATCCCGGTGCGGCCATCGCGATGCAAAGGCACAGTCCCGGCAGAAAACGCCCCACGATGCCCACCGCACGCCGCCAGCTGTCAGCGGCTGCGCTTTTCAAGGAGGGCGTAATAGAAACCGTCGTGTTCACGCATCAAATTGTCCGGGAAGACCGTCGCTCCGACGCCACTTTGGGGGAGCAAATGCCCCGGCGAAGGCTTTAATAAGGCGTCGGTGTGGTGCGTAAGAAACGTTTGTATCTGGTTGTCGCCTTCCGCGCGAAAAACTGAACAGGTGCAATACAGCAGGCGCCCGCCGGGCTTGAGCAAAAGCCAGAGCGTTTTCAGCAGATGCGCCTGGATGCCGGCCAATTGGGCGATGTCCGTGGGCCGGCGCAGCCAGCGTACATCCGGGTGGCGCCGCACGATGCCCGAAGCGGTACAGGGCGCGTCCAGCAGGATCGCGTCGAATGCCTGCCCATCCCACCAGGAATCAGGCTGGCCGGCATCGCCGACACGTATGTCAGCCTGCAGACCCAGGCGGTGCAGATTCTGCTTCACGCGCTCGCAGCGGCGCGCATCAATGTCCAGCGCTGTCACGTCGCAATCGGTCAGTTCAAGCAGGTGAGCGGTTTTGCCGCCCGGTGCAGCACAGGCATCCAGCACTTTCAACCTCCCGGCTTCACCGCCCTCGGCTTTCAAATCATCCAGAAGCAAAGGCGCAGCCAGCTGCGCCGCGGCGTCCTGAACCGAAAAATGCCCTTCCGCAAAGCCCGGCAACGAGCTAACGGCCTGCGCACGGGCGAGGATGACACCATGCCTGCCGACCGGTGTTGCTTCAATATTGATAGCTGCCAGCGCATGCTGGTATTGGGCTTGAGTCGTTTTTCGCTCATTAATGCGCAAGATCAGCGGTGCCTGGGTATTGTTGGCCTGCAGTATGGCCTGCCAGTCCCCGGGGTGATCCTTGCGCACCCGGTCTATCCACCACTGGGGATGGTTCCACACGGCCTGCGGGCTTTTCTCGGTGCGTGCCACCAGCTCCTCGCGTTCGCGCAAGAACCGGCGCAGGCAGCCGTTGATGAAACTGGCCTGGTGCTGCGTGGCATCCCCATGCTTGGCGGCTTCCACAGCCTGGTCAACGAGCGTGTGCGCGGTGTAGGGGGCGCCATGTTCCGTCCAGATCAATGCCAGCGCCACGCATAGCAAGGCGTCGGCCTCAGGCGGCGGCGGGCGGCGCGCCAGTTGCTGGCGCAAGGCCTCGGCGCGGCCCAGCCAGCGCAGGGTGTGAAAACCCAGCGCCTGAACGCCGGGCCGCAACGCGGCGTCCACATCTTCCAGCGCGGCGGTCATGGACTGGCCGTCACGAACAGCCATTAGCAGGGAGGCAGCCCCTTGCAGCTGGCGCCACAGGGGGACTTGGGTCGGGTTGTCTTGCATTTGTCTCACGGATACCGCCCGAAGGGGACGGCAACCTGTATTAGACCAGTAGCAAGTCCCCGCTGTGCCACTCCGAATTGCAAGCTGGGGCCGCGGGACCGGCTTTGCCGGACCGCAGGCGCAGCGGCCCCCTCGGGGGGCAGGGAKTTACGCGAAGCGAACGACCGTGGGGGCTAACTGAGACTATCTGCCCAGATATTGCTGGCCCAGTTCAGCGCGTAGACGCCCTCAAGTTCGGTAGGCCCGGCGCTGACGCCGCCGGAGCCGGCTACCGCCTTGAAAGTTTTCTCTGCCACCACATACTCATGCACGCTGGCCACATGGATCACATTCTTGTTGTCGACAAAGCTGTAGCAGGTATTGGTGAGCATGGGCGCGGGGTTGACGTCCCAGCCCGAGAGCTGGGCCACGATCGCGGCGGCCGCCACCTTGCCGTGGTTGTTGGCCATGTGGCCGCTCTTGGGCATGGCGGGCGCGACCTGAATGGAGTCGCCGAGCACATGCACATCCTTTGCGGCAGTGGATTCAAACGTCAGGTAATTCACGCCGCACCAGCGGTTGTTGGCCTGGTTGTTGAGGCTCGCCTGCACGGCAATCGTGCCGGCACGCATGGAAGGCAGCACATTCAGCACGTTGGCCTTGACATCGTCCTGCACATCGAACTTGATGATCCCGGCTTTGGCGTCAACCGCGGTGGCCTTGTGCTGGCCGCGGTATTCGATGATGCCTTTGTAC
>NZ_JBFUGX010000082.1:0-9677 GCF_056402675.1 Polaromonas sp. P3_C2
CTCCAGCAGCAGCGCATTGGTTTCAGTCACGAACTCGGGAATGCGCGACACATTGATCGAGATGTCGTGCTTGATGTTCAGGCCCTCTTCGGCCTGCGCCATCGGGATGCTTTCACGGATGTGCCACAGCGCATGGGCTTGCGCCATGCTCTCGGCGACCACGGCGTCGGCAACGCAGCCGGCCTCCATGGCGGCTTCCAGGAGTCGCTCGAAGCATTCACGCGCATGGGCTTCGGATTCGTTGTCCGAGTTCTCCAGAACCACGCACCAGGCGTGCTCCTGCCAGAAAGGCACGCGCTGTTGCGGGAAGTGCCTGGCCACCAGGCCCAGTGCGAACTGGCCCATGACTTCGAAACCGGTCAGGCCGGAGCCCAGGTGCTCATGCGCCAGGCCCAGCAGCTGTACGGCAGCCTCAAGCGACGGCACGGCCGTAAAGGCGGTGAGCTGGGATTTCGGCATGGGATACAGCTTCATGATGGCGCCGGTAATCACGCCCAGCGTGCCTTCGCTGCCGATGAACAGGTGGCGCAGGTCGTAGCCGGTGTTGTCTTTTCGCAGGCCGGAGAGGCCGTCCCAGATTTCACCCTGTGCGGTCACGACTTCCAGCCCCAGGCAGAGGTCGCGCGTATTGCCGTAGCGCACGACCTGGGTGCCGCCGGCGTTGGTGCCGAGGTTGCCGCCAATGGTGCAGCTTCCCTCCGAGGCCAGGCTCAGGGGAAACAGRAAGCCGGCTTTTTCGCAGGYTTCCTGCAGGTTTTGCAACACGCAGCCGGCATCGACCGTGATGGTCAGGTTGCCGGCGTCCAGCGTGCGCACCTTGTTCATRCGCGTCAGGCTSAGCACSACCTGCGTGCCGGTGTCGTCGGGTGTCGACCCTACCACCATGCCGGTATTGCCGCCTTGCGGCACGATGCTCACGCGTGCTGCGGCGCAGGCTTTCACCACGGCCGCGACTTCAGGCGTGGAGCCAGGACGCACCACGGCCAGGGCCTTGCCGGTTTCACGCCTGCGCCAGTCCTGTACCCAGGGCGTCAGGTCGCCATCAATCAGGACATTGGGTGCGCCGACGATCTGGCGCAGGGACTCAATCAGTTGGGTGTGTGTGCTCACGATGTTCGGCTTCAGGTTAAGGGGTTGATGGATTTGAGGCGCTGGAAGCAGTGGGGGCGTTTTTCAGCCGCACCCGCACATGCATCGCGCAGGCGGCAAACAGCGTGAGGCACAGCAGCACCTCGATGAAGGCCAGGTAGTTGCCGGGGGCGCGGTCGCTCCAGGCCCGCACCACGCCTTCGGTGAAATACAGCCACACCAGCAGGCTGACCCAGCGGTAGGTGTACATGCGGTTTTTCATGATGCCGGCCAGTGGAATGCACAGCGGCAGCACTTTGAGCGCCAGTAATGAGCCGCCCGGGCGTATGGGCGCCAGCCACATTTCCCAGGCCAGGCCCAGCACGATAAGGCCCAGCAGGCTGGCCAGCGCGAGCCGGCGGGTGATGTCAATTTGCGTTGTTTTGTTCATGGTCATGGGAACCCGCTGGACCGTCAACAGGTTCAAGGTCAGTGGCATGATACCGGGGATGAAATTTCAGCAATATCTCGAGGACCTCTTGAGCGACCTGTCGCGCTTTCCGTGGCGCGGCACAGCGCTCACGCTGCGTGACCGTTTCCGGGAAGACCACATGGGCCTGACCGCCAGCAGCCTGACCTTCACCACCTCGATCGCGCTGGTGCCGTTTTTTACGGTGGCGCTGGCCATCTTTACGGCCTTCCCGATGTTCTCGAAGTTGCAGGGCGCCCTGCAGGCCTGGCTGATTCAGAGCCTGATCCCCGACAACATCGCCCGCCAGGTGCTGGGTTACCTGACGCAATTCAGCCGCCAGGCCAATAAGCTGGGCATCGCGGGCCTGGCCGTGCTTCTGGTCACGGCCATCGCGCTCATCCTGACCATTGACCGAACGCTCAACGGTATCTGGCGCGTCAAAAAGGCGCGGCCACTGACGCAGCGTGTGCTCATTTATTGGGCTGCCATTACCTTGGGGCCGCTGCTGCTGGCGGCCAGCCTGGCGGTCACTTCTTATGTGCTGTCGGCCTCGGGCGGCCTGGTGGGCGCTTTGCCCGTCAGCCTGCGTTTTCTGCTCAGCGTCCTGCAGTTTTTCCTGGTGGCGGGGGGCATGGCGGCGATGTACCGCTATGTGCCCAATACCTACGTGAAGTGGTCGCATGCCTGGGTAGGGGGCCTGTTTGTGGCTGCGGGCATTGAGGTGGCCAAACGCGTGCTGAGCCTGTATCTGGGCGCCGTGCCGACCTATTCGCTGGTGTATGGCGCGTTCGCTACCTTGCCCATCCTCCTTGTATGGATTTATGTGTCCTGGGTCATCGTGCTGATGGGCGCTGTGATTGCCGCGTACCTGCCCAGTCTCCTGGCCGGAGTGGCCCGCCGCGGCAGCGCACATGGCTGGCATTTCCAGCTGGCCATTGAAGTGCTCCAGCAGTTGCACCGGGCACTGGCCACCCCGCGCAAGGGTGTCAGCGCTTCGCAGCTGGCCGAGCTCCTCCAGGTGGACGGGCTGCAGCTGGAGCCGGTACTGGAAACACTGGTTGCGCTGGACTGGGTAGGCCAGCTCAATGAAGCCGAGGGTGAGGTGGAAGCCCGTTACCTGCTGCTGGCCGACCCCGACACCACGCCGCTGGAGCCATTGATACAGCAACTGCTGCTGGACAAGGCCGAAGCGGTTCAGGGCCTGTGGGAAAAGGCCCGGTGGCCGGCCATACGGCTACGCGACGCGCTGTAAACCGCCGACTCCGACCCGCCAACCCCGCACATCAGCAGGTTTCGGAGCTAGTCCATCCGGACTAAAAACCAGTCCCTGTTTGGGGATATTTGTGACTGCCTGCGTGTTGTAACAAAATCAGGCTTTTGATTTTTTCACGCACTGACAATGCCATCAAAAACACCAACCAGGGAAAAATTGGACGGCGCCATTGCCCATGAACGGCAGGCGCACCAGGAAGCCCGACAGATCTACGAAGAGCTGACGGCGAAAATGTGGGCCTACCAGACCGGCCAGGGCCCGGCGCCCACCAATAAAGACTTCGAAATGTGGAGTCAGGCCGTGGAGCAGCGCGTCAAGGTCAAGCAGTTGGGCATCCGGGTAGACGGCGAGTCCGGCCTTTAATTTTTTGCGTCGCGCCTTCGCGGCGGTTCAGGCGCATACCCGCATCGTTTTGCCCTCCTGACGTGGCCTCCTTGCGATTTGGCAAGACTCCGCTTCAGCCCAAATGCGTGCCAGGAGGCAGGTTTGAGCCCGTTTTCAAGCCTGATTGCCTCATCCTGCAAAAGCCGTTCGGGTGACGTAAGCCTTGTAAGAATTTTTATGCTGCACCGCACAAATTTTCGCCCGTTAGGCCTTCAGGCGCGCGGGAGGAATTCTTACAAGACCATCTTTATGCTTACGCCACGATTCTCTTCATCTGTTGCAATCCCCTCAATTGACAACCAAGCTGGAGAGAACCGTGACATCACCATCGAACCTGATCGCCGACCCGGCCCTGACAAACGAGCCCATCAACATCAACGAGGAAGCCTCCCTGAAATACTGGGTCAGCGCACTCGATTGCAGTGAGCTTGAACTGCGCGTTGCCGTGGCGGAAGTAGGCCCTGCCGCCAAAGACGTGAGCAATGAACTCGGGCGGTCTTTATGAGTGCCGCCGTTCCCGATGCGCCCGGGCCGCTCGCGGTGCGGGTGAAGGAGCCGTCAGCGGGTCTTTTTTACTGGGTGGTCACGCAGCTGTCAGCCGAAGAGCACATGGCGGACCTGCGCATTGAAGGTTCCGACCACCCGTACCCCACGCATGAAGCGGCGTTGCAGGCCGGCGCTGCTTGCCTCAAGGCGTTAAAAACCGGTCCCTTGCAGTCACTGGACTCCTGATAAACCCCGATAAGGTCTGTTAGAGCCCGTTGTGGGGGCCAAGGCCACGCAGGGAAACGGGCTCAGGTGCCTTTGATGCGCCGCAAGGCCTGGAGCCACATGTCGCGGTACATGACCCAGTCTCCCATGAAGCTGTAGAGTGGCCGCTTGAACGAGGCGGGCCGGTTCTTCTCGAATCCGAAATGCCCGATCCATGCAAAGCCGTAGCCGCACAGCAGGCCGGCCAGCAGCCACCACGGATTGCGGGTCATCAGCAGCGCTGCCAGGCAGAGCAGCGTGAGGCTTGAGCCTGCAAAGTGCAGGCGGCGGCAGGTCGCGTTGCGGTGCTCGCCCAGGTAGAAGGGGTAAAAATCCGCGAAAGACKCAAAGCTGCGGGGATCAACGGGTGTCGTGACGCCGGTTTCGGCCGCATCGGGGCTGATGGCATTCATGGGTTTGTCTCCTGCGCCGGATATCCGGTGGTGCTCCTTATTTTGCGGCGCTGGCCATAATAGTCAATCCATGGCCACCCGGCCCCTGCATCCTTTATGCACTCTTGCGTCTGCATGCCATCTGCTTTGCTTCCAGAGATTCCCCACAGCGAACCACCGGTAATGGCCGCTCCCACGCGCTGGGTGATTTGCCTCTGCGCGGACTGGTGCGGCCTTTGCCGCGACTACGGCGCCGTCTTCTCGGAAATGGCCTTGCGCTATCCGGAAAGCCGGTTTGTCTGGCTGGACATTGAAGATGAAGCCGCGTTGGTCGGCGACCTGGAAGTGGAGACCTTTCCCACGCTGCTGATTGCTGATGCGGGCGGCACGCGCTTTCTGGGTCCCCTGACGCCGCATGCGCAAACCCTTTCCCGCCTGCTGGAGTCGCTGGAGCAGACCGACGTCAGGCCCGTGCCCCATTTGCCATCCACACAGGCGCTGTTGCAGGCGCTGGAAGCGGCGCCGCACCGTGTGGGCGCGCAACGCCAGGTCAGGTAGCCGTCGTTGAAAACGGCGCCTTCAGAAAACCCCTGAAGCGCGCACGGCCGCCGCGTGTGGGGCTGGTGGTCAGGCGGTAGTGCGGAAAGCGCTGAAGAAACCGGCCAATGGCAATGCGGCCTTCAAGCCGCGCCAGGCTAAGCCCGGCACACTGGTGAATGCCGAAGCCGAAGGCCAGGTGGCGGTTGTCCTGGCGTGCCAGGTCCAGATGTTCGGGGTTGGAAAACTGTGCCGGGTCGCGGTTCGCGGCCCCAATGCATAGCGTCAGCAACGCGCCTTCGGGCAAGTCCACACCGCCCACCTGGCAGGCCTTGAGCGCGCGGCGGTTGCCCAGCTGGTTGGACGGCTCAAAACGCAGGAATTCATCGATTTCAACAGTTAAATCGGCCTCTAGCCCTTTATCGATGTGCGCGAGCAGCTCTGATTTTGATAGCAACTGTTGCTTCGCCTGCGGCCATTCCTGCAGCAGTACCAAGGCATTGCCGATCAGATTGGTCGTGGTTTCGTGGCCGGCGTTCAGGATGAACACGCAGTTTTGCAGCAATTCGGTTTCGCTGAGTCTTTCACCCGACACTTCTTCGCCGATCAGCCGTGTCAGCACATCGTGTTCCGGGTCACCCGGGTGTTTGCGCCGGTCCGCCACCAGGTCCTTGAGGTAGCCCGTGAAGTCCCGCACGCTGCCATTGCCCAGGGCTTCCTGTTCGGGCGTCAATTTGGGCTCCAGCGCGCCGAGTATGGCCAGCGACCAGGCGCGAAGCGGCGCCCGGTCGGCATGCGGCACGCCCAGCAGGTTGCCGATGATCTCCACCGGGATCGCCGAAGCAAAATCCTCAATCAAATCACCACCGCCCCGGCGCTCGATCGCATTCAGCAAGCTATCGACCAGCGTGATGAGCCCGGGCTCCATATCAGCAATGGCGCGCCGCGTGAGGGCGCCCATGATGAGTTTGCGAACGCGCGTGTGAAGCGGCGGGTCGTTGAACACCAGGCTGGTGGTGTGGTGTTCAAACAGGGCCGAGCCCGCTCCGTATTTGGGCCCGAACTCCACCTTCTTGTCCGAGCTGAAGGTCTGCGCGTCGCGGTACACCGCCACCAGGTCGGCATAACGCGTGAGGAACCAGGAACCGTCCGGCATGCGCTTGACGGGCTCGGTTTCGCGCAGCAGCGCATACACCGGATAGGGGTTGGCGTAAAAATCCGGCGGCAAGGCGCGCAGGTCGAAGCTGGCGGCGATTTCCTGCGCACGCTGCTGCGTCATCGCCGGCGTGGCCGTCAGCACGCTCATGGCTTGATGAAATCCTTCAGCGCAAACAAGACTCCTTCGGGTGCTTCGGTCATCATCTGGTGGCCGGCCTGCAGCATCACCGTCCTGGCATTTTTGGCTTTGGTCTGCAGCGGCGCCGCCATTTTTGGCAAGGTCATGGAATCGTTTTTGCCCAGGATGAACAGCACCGGGCACTGTACTTTTTCAATGGCCGCTTCGCCGCCGGTGTAGTCGTCGCAGGCCTTGAAGCCGCGGTGGAACAGGTTGACTTTGGTATTGCTGGCCAGCACCCGTTTCATGAGCGCCTTCGACCCCCCATACAGCCAGGTGCCCGGGCCCAGCGACGAGGGCGGCGGCGCCAGCATGGAATGCGAGAAAGTGTTGACCATTTCGATGGCCTTCATCGGCTGGTTCAGTGCGTTGTCCAGCAGCGCGGGCGAAACCTTCATCGGCGCGGCGGTTCCCAGCAGCGCCAGGTGCGTCACCCTGTGCGATGCAGTGGACGCCGCGTGCAGCGCCGTGAGGGAGCCAAAGCTGTGGCCCACCAGTGAGGCGCTCTTGATGCCGGCTGCACCGAGCAGCGCGATGATGAAGGCCGCCGCTTCTTCGACCGACTGCGGCGGCTCACCTTCGCTTTTGCAATGGCCGGGCAAGTCGGGTGCCAGCACGTTGAAGCCGTGGTGCGCGAAGTAGCGGGTCTGCAGTATCCAGATGCTGTGGTCGTTGAGCACACCGTGGATAAACACGACAGTGGGTTTGGCCGCATCGAAAGGTTTGCCGCCGGTGTAGCAATAGGTTTTGTGGCCGTTGACGTCGAGGTACATGCTTTAAGCCCCCGCTTTCACGGCGGCTTTTTCTGCCGCCTTGAGGGCGCGCTTGRGGTYGTCCAGCAGGTCGTCCGGGTCTTCCAGGCCAATCGACAGGCGGATCGTGCCTTGTGTGATGCCGCCGGCCGCCAGTGCTTCGTCGCTCATGCGGAAATGCGTGGTGCTGGCTGGGTGGATCACCAGGCTGCGGCAGTCGCCAACGTTGGCCAGGTGGCTAAAGACTTTCAGCGCCTCGATGAAGGCCTTGCCCTGTTCGCGGTTGCCCTTGATGTCGAAGCTGAACACCGAACCGGCGCCGCGCGGCAGCAGYTTTTTGGCCAGCGCGTGGCTGGGGTGCGATTCGAGCATGGGGTGGCCCACACGCGACACCAGCGGGTGGCTGGCAAGAAAATGCACCACCTTCTCGGTGTTGCCCATGTGCCGCGCCATGCGCAACGGCAGGGTTTCAATGCCCTGCAAAATCAGCCAGGCCGTGTGCGGGCTCATGCAGGCGCCGAAGTCTCGCAGGCCCTCACGCCGCGCGCGCAGCAGGAAGGCGCCCACGGTGCTTTCCTCGCTGAACACCATGTTGTGAAAGCCTTCGTACGCTTCGGTCAGTTCGGCAAATTTTCCGGACTTTTCCCAGTCGAAACTGCCGCCGTCCACCACCACGCCGCCAATGACCGTGCCGTGGCCGCTCAGGAACTTGGTGGCCGAGTGGTAGACCAGGTCGGCGCCGTGGTCAAAGGGCTTGATGAGCCAGGGGGRGGTGAGGGTGGAGTCCACCAGCAGCGGCACGCCGGCGTCATGGGCGATGCTCGAGACCGCTTCGATGTCCAGCACATCGAGGCCCGGGTTGCCCACGGTTTCACCGAAGAAAAGTCTGGTGTTGGGCCGCACGGCAGCGCGCCAGCCATCCAGGTCGCCGGGCTTGACGAAGGTGGTGTCGATGCCGAAACGGCGCAAGGTGTAGTGCAGCAGGTTCTGGCTGCCGCCATACAGCGCGGTGCTGGCCACGATGTGCGAACCGGCGCCCATCAAGGTGGCAATCGCCAGGTGCAACGCCGCCTGCCCGCTGGACGTGGCGATCGCGCCTATGCCGCCTTCCAGGGCCGACACGCGTTGCTCCAGCACCGCATTGGTCGGGTTGCTGATGCGCGAATAGACGTGGCCCGCACGTTCGAGGTTGAAGAGGCTGGCCGCGTGGTCGCTGGATTCGAAGACGAAAGAAGTCGTCAGGTGAATCGGCACGGCACGCGCGCCGGTGGTGGGGTCGGGCGCGGCGCCGGCGTGCAACGCCAGGGTGTCGAAGCCGGGGTCTGAGTAACCGGGCATGGGTTTGTCTCCAGTCAGAAAAAAGTGGCGGTGCGCCGGGCAATCGCAGGAGCCCGAACAGATTCTTGCAACCTGCCGTTTGATTGTGGGCTATATTTAAACTGAATTCCCTGTTGCCGCGCTGTGGTGGGACAATGAGGGCCGGCAAGCAGCACAACCGAGGAGATGGCCATGAAGGTTCTAGACATACTGCGCGTGAAGGGCAACACGCTTTACACCGTCCAGCCTGACGAACCCCTTGCCAAGGCGGCCCAGATCATGGCCGAAAAAGACATCGGCTCACTGGTCGTCATGGAGCACGGTGACCTGGTCGGCATGCTGACATTTCGCGAAGTGATTGTCTGCATCGTCAAAAACGGCGGCGAGATCGGCAGCACGCTGGTGCGTACCGCCATGGACGACCACCCGCTCACCTGCACGTCGGAGACCGAACTCGACGAAGTCCGCCGCATGATGCTGGAACGCCACGCGCGTTACATGCCCGTGATGAACCAGAAAGTCATGATGGGCGTCATCAGCCTCTACGACGTCGCCAAGGCCGTGGTGGACAGCCAGAACTTCGAAAACAAGATGCTCAAGGCCTACATCCGCGACTGGCCGGAGGAAGACGGCGCCGACCGCAGCTGAATATGAGGGGTACGGGCTTGACGGCGTTCTTTGCATAAAAGATGCCGCCAGCCCAATCAGCCCAATCAGCCCAATCAGGAGGAGCGCAAGGCGCTATCAAAATAATAGCCAGATACGCAAGGTATCTGGCCTGCTTTGCGGAGCAAGGCGATGGGAGCAGGGGTGCGCGACAACGCCAACAACGCCAACGGCCAGCTGTTTTATAGCTCCCTCTTCCTTTCCAGGCTTGCCGACCAGATACTGCTCTTCCTGGTTCCTCTGGTGGTTTTCGAAATCACGGGCAGCGTGGCCTGGTCCGGTATCGCCTTCACGGTAGAAACGCTCCCCCGCTTCCTGGCTTTTCCCGTGTGTGGCGCGCTGTGCGACCGGGTTTCGCCTCTCAAGCTTTTGCGCATCAGCCAGCTCTACCGCGCGCTCGTGTGCATCGGCGGGGCGGCCGCTTTTCAGTGGCTGGGCGGCATCGGCTGGCTGATTGCCCTGTCGGCGGTCTGCGGTGTGTTGACCACGCAGGGCCTGATGGCCCGCGAGGTCATGCTGCCGCAGATATTCAGGCAGCACCGCTTTGAAAAAGTGCTGGCCCATGCGCAGATTGCCGACCAGCTCGGCATGGTGCTGGGGCCCGTGCTGGCGTCAGTGCTGTTGCGCTGGGTGCCATGGCCCGCGGTGGTGGCAGCTACCGCGGCGCTCTTTCTGCTGGCCGACGGCGCCGTGACCTTGTGGCACCGGAAGAACCCGGTTGAGCTGGCCG
>NZ_JBFUGX010000083.1:0-9607 GCF_056402675.1 Polaromonas sp. P3_C2
TCCCCATCTTGTCCTGCGATGCAAAAAGCTGTTCAGGGCGAAATAGAACGAGCCAGCCGTCCCAGGGTGTTGTCACATCGAACTGCTCGACCTGTGACGGATGCAAAACCAGCACAGAGCCGGGCGAGCAGCGGACGGGCTCGAAGTCCACCACATGCGTGCATTCGCCGCGCCTGACGAAGATCAGTTCATGGAATTCGATGCGGTGCGGCCTGCGCAGCTCTTCCGCCGGAGCGCGGGCACGCAGCTCCCGCATCGCAACCACCTCGATATCGAACGCGTAGCTGGCCGGCGGCGCGTAGCCGATCCGCTCCAGTGTGTCATTCGCCCCGTCAATATTTCCATTCATGTCCGATTATTACCATTTTTAGACAGCTTTCCACCGTGACGCCAAGGCGAGCGCAACGTACAGTTTTACCTGATGACACCTGAACCAATGCAGGGCCATCACTTATTTCAACCAGCAGAGGAACAGATGACTACTCCAATCGAAATTGCACAAAAGTACATTCAAGCCGTTCAATCCGGCGATCAAGCCGCGCTAGGCGTCCTCCTGGCACCGGACATCGTGTGGCACCAGCCCGGGCGCAATCGCTTCTCCGGCACGCACAGGAGCGTGCAAGCCGTTGGAACGATGATCGGCAAGATGATGGAAGTGTCCAAGGGAACATTTGCGATCACCCGCGCGCATCGCTTCATGGGGAATGGCGCATGGGTCACCGTGGAGCTTGAGTTCGAGGGACAGCGCGACGGCTTGCGGCTATCTCAGCATGGCATCGACTTGCTGCGCATCGAAGAAGGCAGGATCGTCGAAGCCAGGCTGTTCTCAAGCGATCCTGAGCAGGAAGATGCGTTCTGGGGTCACTAACTTCCCTCATCCGACAGACTCTATTGTTTCCTGTCGCTGAGTGACACTGAGGCTGCCCGTAACTTCTCCTGCATTCGGTGGATTTTGAAACCGACATCGCCGCACCGCGCGGCGTCACATCACGAACCCGTGGCAGGCAATCCGCCCCGTCCCCTCCCCGATTGAGGCGATGACTTGACCTGCATCAAAGCCGTTTGGCGGCAGCGACCTAAAGTGGAACCGCCCTGCTCAAGGTTTGCCGCACCGGCGATGAGCCGCCCAGGATGACAAGGAGATTTGCCATGTTCAAACATATTCTTCTACCGACCGACGGCTCGCCCGCTTCGGATCGGGCAATTGCACAGGCAGTGACTTTCGCCAGGGAAGCCCAGGCCAGGATCACGGGTTTGCATGTGATGCAGGAGTTTCACCTGCTGACCTACCGGGTCCAGATGCTGGAAGACACACGGGACCAATTCATGAGGGAATGCCAGGCGCAGGCAGAGGCATTCCTGTCTGCGCTGAAAGACGCCGCCGACAAGGCGGGCGTGCCTTGCGAAACCGTTTGCGTCGCAGGCGACCACCCCTATGAAACCATCGTCCGGATGGCAGACGGCAAAGCTTGCGACCTCATTGTGATGGCCTCGCACGGCCGCAAGGGCATCACCGGCTTTCTCCTGGGCAGTGAAACCCAGAAGGTGCTGTCGCACAGCAAAAAGCCGGTGCTGGTGCTGCACTAAAAAGTTAATTTTCCAAGGGAACTCATCATGAACAAAAACGCAGGCACCGCCGACCGTGCGGTGCGCATCGTGGCGGGACTCGCCATCCTCAGCTTGTATTTTGTGGCGGAGCCCGCCTGGCGCTGGTGGGCGCTGCTGGGGCTCGTGCCCCTGCTGACAGGTTTGCTGGGCTGGTGCCCGGCGTACACGCTGCTTGGCATACGGACCTGCAAAACAGGCCCCAAGTGATCCCGCGCGCGGTGGCCGGTCTCAGGATTCTTCGAATCCGGACCTGCCGGATTTATCCGGCCGCGGAATCTTCTTGAACTTGATCAACCGGTTGGTTTCGATCTTGTCTTTTTTCACCTGGCGCTCGGCGTCGAGCAGCCGGCCGGCGGCTGCCCATTCGGCAAACTCGCCGGGCGTTTCCAGGGTCACACGGCCCAGCGTTCCCGCCCGGAATTCATAGATCACGATCTCGGCGGCTTTTTGCAGGTTGACCCGGCCCTTGGAGAGCACCGCGCCGCGCTTGCGGCCAATTTCTTCGAGCAGCTGCTCATCGGTAATGCCGGGGGTCACCTCGACCTTGTAGCGCGCCTCCAGCAAGGCGGGGTAGTGCTTGATCAGGTAATCCAGCAACTCGAGCGCGACCTCTTCCTCGTTAAAGGCATTGCGGCCAATGGCGCCGCTGGCGGCCAGGTTATAGCCGCTTTTGGCCACGATGATGCGCGGCCAGAGCATGCCGGGCGTGTCCCATAAATAAAACCCGTCGGCCAGCACCAAGCGCTGTTCGACCTTGGTGATGCCCGCTTCGTCACCGGTTTTGGTGGCGCGCTTGCCGGTGAGGGTGTTAATCAGGGTGGACTTGCCGACGTTGGGAATGCCGCAAATCAGCACCCGCATCGGCTTGACCATGGTGCCGCGAGTGGGCGCCAGCGCGTGGCAGGCATCAATGAGGCGGCGCGCAGGCGTGGTTTCGCTGGCGTCCAGCTCAATCGCGCGGGTGGCGGGCAGGCTGTTGTAGTGATCCAGCCAGAGCGGCGTGCGGGTGGCGTCGGCCAGGTCGCGCTTGTTGAGCACCTTGAGCGCCGGTTTGGCGCTGGTGAGCTCGGCCAGCATGGGGTTGGCGCTGGAGCCGGGCAGGCGCGCATCAAGCAGTTCAATGACGACATCAATTTCCTTGATGCGCTCACTGATGGCTTTTTTGGTCAGGTGCATGTGACCAGGAAACCACTGGATGGCCATCGGGATCTTTCTTAGGGTGTTCGGGTTCAGATGGAACCGGGGCGGGAAGACCCGGCTCAATTCCCCAATTGTCGCCGCAGCGGGCGGCCCCGCCGCCAAGCCGGTACGGGGGACATTCCGGGCCTGCCTCACCTGCTTGCGGCCCAATGAAGGACAATCGGGGCATAGACAGATGTAGCGGCTGCGACCAGCCGTAATGCGCCCAGGCTCATCGGGGCCGCTCCAAGCCGCCCCGAAGCCCTTCCCATCCATCTCCGACCTCCCCTATCGAGCCCCTCATGCCCCTGCCCGCAGCCCCCGACAAAAAACCCGTGATCCCGGCCCGCCGCCTGGCCGCTTCCGCCCTCAAGGCCAATAACGAACTGATGATCAAAGGCATCCTGTGTGTGCTGATCGGCCTGGGTGTGGTGGTGTCGCCCTACTTCATCACCTCACCGGGCATGCAGGGCATCGTCGCCAAATCGGCCCTGGTGGGCTGGTTTGCCCTGGTACTGGGCTGCGCATTCATCGGCCTGTACGCCCGCCGGCGCATGGCGGCTTCCGCCAAACCCTGACACGGCACCCACACCAGGCCCATGCCCGAAAGCCCTGCTGACCACAGCGCCGCCATGGCGATCTTCAGCACCCTGCAGGAGCGCGCCGCTGCTGCGGGCATCCGCTTGCGGCCACCTCCTCCCGAACCCACCACCTGCTGCGGTCGCGGCTGCAACGGCTGCGTGTGGGAAGGCTGGTACGCGGCCGTGACGTACTGGCGTGAAGACGCCGAAGAAGCGATTTTTAAATACCAAATCGGGCTCTAGCCCAATACCAACTTGCGCCACAAGCTACTGAATTGATAGCACCCCGAGAGTTTCGATAGGGGTGTCCCTGTTCACCAGCAGGGGCCGCGGAACTGGCTTCGCCAGGCCGCAGGCGCCGTCCCCTGCAAGGGGAAAAGGCACTACACGAAGTGAGTGCCGATAGGGGTGAACCTATTTCTCAAGGGGAGAGGGGGCTACACGAAGTGAGCCCCAACAGGGGTGTGCTCAGATTCGCGCCCCGGCATGCCCARGCGCTCAGCCGAAACGTACTGCTGACGGTACTGCTCAAACGGCATGGTGTCCGCGGCTTCAATCTTCTTTTGTTCCTGGACGGAGGCCTCGGTCAGTGCGGCGAAGTGTGCCAGCTGGCCGGCCGACAACGGCTGCGCCTGCAGGATGCCTTGCGTCTTTTCAGACTGCGCGCGTGTGAACCGGATGAAGGAGTTCTCATGGCGGTCGGCCATGGCGGCCAGCACACGGGCCGAAGGCAAGGTGGAGGGGTCCAGCAAAGCGGCGCTGGCCAATGTCAGGGCGTCGCTGTATTGCGAGCCGCCATGCGTGGCGTCGAGCGCCGCCGCGATAGGCGCGCATTGGCCCACCACCTCCGCACCCCAGGCCGTCAGCGTGATCTCATGGCCGCCTCGCTTGAGTTTCAGGCCGGGCTCTCGCCCGCGCGCCGCCGTCTGGTGCTGGTTATGCTTGAGCTCGGCGATTTCCTGGGGCGTGTCGTTCGGGCTGTCGCTGAGCAGGCAGTGCAGCAGGAACACATCGAGGAAACGCATGGTCTGCGCATTGATGCCGACGGACTCGAAAGGGTCCAGGTCCATCAGCCGCACTTCGATGTATTCGACGCCGCGCTCGCGCAGCGCATGCAGCGGCCGTTCGCCGGGAAAGATCACGCGCTTGGGGCGAATGGTGCCGTAGAACTCGTTTTCAATCTGCAGCAGCGTGGTGGCCAGCTGGTTGTAGTCGCCGCCGGGGTTGCGGATGCCCACTGCCTCATAGGCCGGGTAGGGCCGGGTCAGCGCGTCCTGCAGCGAAGCGCCGTAGCCGTCGAGGCTGTTGTAGCTCACGGCAAGCGATGCCTGCGCGTCGCTCTGGTAGCCCAGGCGGCCCATGCGCAGCGAAGTGCCGTAAGGCATGTACATGGTGCTGTCGCTCAGGGTTTGCAGCTCGTGCTGGCGCCCTTCCACAAACGTGGAACACACCGCGGGCGAGGCGCCAAACAGGTACAGCAGCAAAAACGCCTGGCGGCGGAAGTTGCGGATCAGCGCGAAGTATTCCTTGCTGCTCACCCCGGGCAGGGACCAGTTGTAGTGAATGCCCGAAATGGTTTGCATGCGCCGGCCGTAACGGTGCGACAGGCCCATGCGGTAAACGCTCTTGGCGCGCCCGACATTGGACGAACCGAAGCGGGCGATGGGAATGGTTTCGTCGGTCGGCAGGCCGCAAGGCATGCTGGACACCCAGAGCATTTCGTCGCCCAGATCTTTCATGGTGCGGTAGGTGAACTGGTGCAGCTCCGTCAGTTCCTGAAGCGTGGCTTCAGGGCTGGGGTGGGCGCCGGTGACCAGCTCAACCTGCGATTCGCTGAAGTCCGTGGTGATGCCCGGATGCGTGAGGGCCGAGCCCAGGGCCGCGGGATGCGGCGTGAGGGCCAGGCCGCCGCCGGGTTTGGCGCGCAGGCTTTCCTTCTCGACACCGCGGCGCATGCCCTTGAGCCGGGCCGGGGTGAGCGCTTTC
The DNA here is from genome assembly GCF_056402675.1 of Polaromonas sp. P3_C2. Lineage (NCBI taxonomy): Bacteria > Pseudomonadati > Pseudomonadota > Betaproteobacteria > Burkholderiales > Comamonadaceae > Polaromonas > Polaromonas sp. P3_C2. The sequence goes on from NZ_JBFUGX010000083.1 coordinate 5,355, forward strand.
AGGCRGTCCTGTAGCGCGCCCGCAGGCGCCTGCAACTTGGTCATATCGTCATTCCCCCAGAATCTTGAATTGGCGTGGAAGTTATCACAGCACGGCGCTTTGCGCTGGCGCATCCGGGCTTGCCAGCACAGCCCGGGTGGGGTCTGGCTCGGGGCCCGTGCAGGCCGGCCGGATTTAAGTCATACACCGCATTTTCCGGGCAGAAATCCACAGTTTGGCGCCCGGGATGTGGAAAGCGAGCGACGCCGGAGCGCCAGGGTGCAGAACTCCCTTGACTTGTCAGACAAGCTGGACGACGATAAAAAACATTCCGTAACACGGCTGTTTTACCCTTCAATTTCCGCCAAACTAAACGGTTTTGCGGTCTTTTAGCCTGAGGCAGCGTAGAGCTTGATCAAAAAATGAAAAAACTGCTAGCCAGCCTTTTCGGCGGTTCAACCCCCGCAGCGTCGCCCAAACGCACGGGCACGTCCAGCCGGGACAACCCCCTCACCATTGAAGACGGCTCGGACAACGCCACGCGCCGCCACCTGGTGCAGGTGTTGCTGCGCGATGCCATGCGTAAATACGGTATTCCCTTGCCCTGGATCGATTGCCAGATGCTGCTGGTGTCCAGCCGCAGCCGCGGCCCTGGCATGTATGTACGCCTCGTTGTGCGGCATTGGGACGACCGTCTGATGAAGTACGCTTTCGCCTTCCAGAACGCCCTGATGGAAGAAATCACGCGCTTTGAACCCGGGGCGGCCCAATGGCTGCATGGCATTTCCTGGCAACTGGAAGTGGCGGAGACCTGCCCCAACCCGACCATGCCCGACAAGTCATATTGGGCCGATCCCGTCCGGCCGCCTGCCGGCGCATCGGTTCGCCCGCCACGCAGCGCGCCCCTGGCTTCCCTGGCCCCTCTTCCCGCGGCGGCAACAGCCTCTGCAGCGCCCGTACCAGCCGCCCCCGTTGTAGCCGCCAGCCTGCCGGCCCAGCCCGCAGCACCGGTGGCACGGCCGGCCCCGGTCTCCGCAGCTGACGCAGACGCCATGAAAGACCTGGAACGCCTTTTCCGCATCCGCGACCAGGAACTGGGCCAGCCAAGCGACAGCAATTCCGCCGTCGGTTACGAAGCCACGCGCCCTTCCCCGCTGTAACGCGCCAGCTCCGGCCGGGCCATCAACAGCGCAGCGGGGCAGCTGCTGGTGTACGCTTGCCTGATGAGCCCTCCCGTCACGCCCCCAAGCCCCGCAACCGCCGCGCAAGACTCCTCCCTCCTCATCGACTCACGCTACGCCGTGATGCGGCTCATGGTCACGCTGGCGCTGATGACCGTCGGCGCCTGCGGCATGTATGTGGTGGCCGTGGTGCTGCCCGCAGTGCAGGCTGAATTCAGCGTGACGCGGGCCGATGCCTCCCTGCCGTATACCGCGCTCATGATCGGCTTCGGTGTTGGCGGCGTTCTGATGGGGCGGCTGGCCGACCGCTTTGGCGTCATGGTTCCCTTGCTGGTTGGCGCAGTGGGACTGGGCCTGGGTTTTGCCCTGGCCGCCATGGCCGGCAACATCTGGATGTTCTCGCTGGCCCACGGCCTGCTGATCGGCTTTCTCGGCTCTGCCGCCACCTTTGCGCCGCTGCTGGCCGACACCTCGCTCTGGTTTGTACGGCGCCGCGGTTTTGCCGTGGCGGTGTGCGCCAGTGGCAACTACCTGGGCGGCGCGATCTGGCCGCCCATCGTTCAGCATTTTGTCGAGGCCGTGGGCTGGCGCCAGACCTATCTGTGGCTCGGCCTTTTCAGCTTCGTCACCATGACGGCGCTGGCCCTGCTGATGCGCAAGCGCCCGCCGGTGGCCGTGGCGTYCGCGGTAGGCAACAGCGGTATCGCCGCCACCACCAGCAGCATGCCCTTTGGCTTGACGCCGGGCTCGGCGCAAATGCTGCTGTGCGTGGCCAGCGTGGCCTGCTGCGTGGCCATGGCCATGCCGCAAGTGCACATCGTGTCGTACTGCACCGACCTGGGCTATGGCGCGGCGCGCGGTGCTGAAATGCTGTCGCTGATGCTGGCCTGCGGTGTGGTGAGCCGCTTGGTGTCGGGCGCGATCTGCGACCGTATCGGCGGGCTGCGCACGCTGATGCTGGGCTCGGTGCTGCAAGGCATCGCGCTGCTGCTGTTTTTGCCCTTTGACGGACTGGTATCGCTTTACGTCATCGCCGCGCTGTTCGGCCTGTTCCAGGGCGGCCTCGTACCGGCTTACGCCATCATCGTGCGCGAATACTTCGAGCCCGCCGAGGCCGGCGCGCGCGTGGGCACGGTGATCATGGCATCCTTGCTGGGCATGGCGCTGGGCGGCTGGATGTCAGGCAAGGTGTTTGACCTAACCGGTTCCTACCATGCCGCATTCCTCAACGGCATCGCGTGGAACCTGCTGAACTTCAGCATCGCGTTTTTCCTGCTGTGGCGCGTGCGGCGGATGGCGCGGACGGCCGTGACGAAAACAGCGGCGGCCTGAACAACGTCCTGGTCTTGCCCGGATCGCTATTCTTTTAATAGCTGCTTGCGCCCGTTTTGTAAGGGCTACAGCCAGTTTTACTTAAAATCCCGTCAGGCCAGAACCCGGCGCAACCACTGCTCCAGGTCGGTGATTTCCTGCGGGCACACCGAGTGCTCCATCATGTACTCGTGCCACTCGACCGTGTAGCCCATGGCGCTGAGCGCATCGCGCGTGGCGGTGGCGCGCGGCAGCACCACCACACCGTCGCGCGTGCCATGCGCCAGAAAAATGGGTACATCCTGGTTGACGGCGCTGCGCTCGGCGGCCGTCTTGTCGGCCAGCGGCAGGTAACCCGACAGGCCCGCAATGCCGGCCAGCCGTTCGCCGTGGCGCAGGCCCGTCATGAGCGCCATGGCACAGCCCTGCGAAAAGCCCGCCACCACAATGCGGCTGGCAGGGATGCCGCGCGACTTTTCCCGGGCGATCAATGCCTCAATGTCGCCTTGCGACTTGCGCAGCCCGGCCTCGTCCTGCCGGCTCACCAGGTCGGCGCCCAGCAGGTCGTACCAGGCCGGCATGACGTAGCCGCCGTTGATGGTGACCGGAATGCTGGGCGCACTCGGAAACAGGAAACGCACATCTCCCACGCTGGACAGGTCCATCTGTTCGGCAATCGGCAGGAAGTCCCGGCCGTCGGCCCCGAGGCCGTGCATGATGAGAACGGTGGCGACGGGCTTGTCGCCCGTCTGGGCTTCAATGACTTCGAGGGGCATGGGTGACGGGTCCAGGTGGTTGAGGAAGCAGATGACGATTGAATGCCGCGGGCTTGAAGCTGCAAGGCACACCAGCCGGGATTTTAAGACCGGCCTAAGCTGACCCGCGAACAATGGTTTCCGGCAGCGCYGAACACCTGGCGCACAAAGCCTGCTACGGTGTGATGACAAGGCAGCTGGCCAGGCCTTCGCGCAGATCGGCAGGCCGCATGAACACAGTGTCAGGCAGCACACTGCGCCGATTTGCTGCCCATCGTTGCAGAAGGAGCATGCTGAAATGAAAACCCTGACCCACAAGGCCGCCTCGGCCGTCCTCGGTGCGCTCATGGCGGGCGGCGCGCTGGCCCAGGCAAGCGGCCCCTTGCCGCCGGTGCGTACCAGCGGCCCGGTTGAATACCTGAGCGGCGGCATCGGCGCCGACGAATCCGCAGCGATCCGCAATGCCAGCGGGCAATGGCCGCTGACACTCGAATTTGCCATCAAGGACAAGCAGCGTGCCGACTTCGCGGCCGACGTGAAGGTGCGGGTGCTCGATGCCCGGGGAAATGAAGTGCTTCAGGCCACATCGGAGGGCCCCTTTCTGCTGGCCCGGCTGGCACCGGGCAGTTATGCCGTGGAGGCCACGCTGGCCGGCCAGACCCAGCGCAGGAAGGTGGACGTGAAGGCAGGCAAACCCTCCAGAGAGGTGTTCCTCTGGGGCGCGGGCGCCGATAAAACCGGGCCGTAAGCACACCGGGACTGCCTGCCTTCATCGAATTTTTCAAGTCAGATCATGCGTAACGTCACCGAACTGATCCACGCGATAGACGACGGGACCCTGCCGGACGCCGAGCGGCGACGCCTGCTGGCGGCAGCAACCGGCATCGCTGCCGGCGCCGGCCTGCTGGCTGCGGCCTACCCCTTCGCCGCCAGCCTTGCACCCTCTGAAGTGGCGCGCGCCCAGGGCGGCCCGGTGCTTGTCGATATTTCCGCACTGGCGACAGGCGAGCTGCGCACTGTCGCCTGG
>NZ_JBFUGX010000084.1:0-9464 GCF_056402675.1 Polaromonas sp. P3_C2
CGCCTACCCCCTTGTCGATGACCCCGGCGTCGGATGCGGCCTTATAGCTATCCAGCGCCCGGCGTAGGGTGCGCAAGCCCTGCTTGAGTTCGGCCTCCTTGGCGCGTGTTTGCACCACCTGGGTCAGCGGCACGGCCACCATGGCCAGCAGGCCCACGATGGCCAGTGAGACCAGCAGCTCGATCAGCGTGAAGCCGCCTTGCCCCGACGGTTTCACGGCGCGATCTCCGTAGTGGGTGGCTCGACACCTTCCTTTGGCGGGATTGGGTTTGGCACAAGGGGCGCGCGTACGTCGTAGATGCCTGGCTCAGCGCCGGTTGGAAATGGCAAAACCTCCCAGGCTCGGGAGCCGGACACCGGATCCAGCGGGATCTCGCGCAGGTAGCGCTTGTCCACCACCTCCTGCWATTGCATCGGGTACTTGCCTTGGTCGGCGCGGAACTTGTCGATTGCATCGCGCAGTGTGGCGAGGTTTTGTGCCTTGATTTTTTCCTTGCCACCATCCACCGCTTTGAAGTAGCGCGGCGTGGCCAGCGTCAAAAGTAGGGCGAGGATGGAGAACACCACCAGCAGTTCGATCAGCGTGAAACCTGCCGCATGGGGGCGGCGAGGGCGCGGACGGTAGCGTGCCTTGCGCTTCCGGCCTGCGACCGTTCGCAAATCCATCTTGCGGAAACTGCTGGAGAAGGGAGTCACATCGCCTCTCGTTAACGCTTGATCATGGGTGGGGGTGGCGCCAGGCCACCACCACTCAGCGGCATGGCGGGAATGGGCTGCGGAAGAGGTTGTGAAATGGCTGGCGTAGGCGATGGCGTCCCCAGTGCTCCCGGCATCTGTGGTGCAGGCGTGATGCCGCCGGCTGGCGCGAGACGGCCTCCCAGTCCGTTGGGCAGACTCAAACCGCCCACTGGGTCACCCAGAATCTGCCGGTCGCGCAGTGTCAGCGCCGTTCCCGAGAACACGCTGGCCCGGTCCAGGCCGAGATTGGCGTAGTTGCGCACGATGCGTGGCGTGATGGCGAGCACGATTTCAGAGCGCGACTTGGTGGTGCTCGAGTTGCCGAACAAGCGTCCCACCATGGGCAAGTGCCCCAGGCCCGGAATCTTGTCGGCGGTGTTGCGCTCCTCGTCGGTGATCAGGCCGCCCAGGACCTGCGTCTCCCCCTCGGCCAGACGCAGAAAGGTGCTGGCGTTGCGCGTACCGATCTGGTACGAGCGGCTGCCCTGCGGGTCGGTGAATTCACGCGCGATGTTGCTGACCTCGAGGTTGATCTTGATGCCCACGTCGTTGCTGGCGTAGACCTGCGGTTCGAACTCGAGCTTGAGGCCGACGTCCTGGTAGGTGATGGTGCCGGTGACAACGGAGGAGCCGCCGTTGACCGGCGTGACGTTGTTGATGATGGTGGGCACGCGGTCGCCGATCATAATCTTGGCTTTTTCGCGGTTGCGCGCCCGGATGCGCGGGCTGGCCAGGATGCGGGTTTCGGTGTCCTGTAGCTTGAAGTTGAGCGTGCCCGAAATCGGGGAGACCGTGAGGCCGCCCACGCCCAGTTGCCTGAGCTGGCCGATGGTGAGGCTGCTGACGGTCCCGCCCGGCGTGGTCGCGCCGCCGCTGGGTGTGCCGATGGTGATGGCGCTGGGTGGGGAGACGCCCAGGTTGCTGTTGCGGCCCTCCGAGATCTCCAGCACTTCCACTTCGAGCATGACCTCCGGGTCGGGCTCGTCGTGCAGGGCAATCAATTTTTCGGCGATGCGCAGGGTTTCAGGCGTGTCGCGTATGACCAGCAGGCCGCTGCGCTCGTCGGCTGAAACGTCTTTCAGCTTGAGCATGGTCTTGAGCATGCCGGCCAGGTATTTGAGGTCACTGTTGGTGACGCGGAAGGAGCGAACCGTCAGTTCCTGGTACTCCGACTGCTTGCCCGCCGTCGCCGGATACACCATCATGGTGTTGCTGTTGACGATGCGTTTTTCGAGCTGGTTCTGCATCAGGATCAGGTCAATGGCGTCTTCGACCGCGACGTCCTTCACAAAGATCGTGACCCTGCCGTCAGACTTGACTTCGCGGTCCAGCAGGATGTTCAGGCCCGTGGACCGGGACAGGGCTTCAAACACGGTACGCATTGTGGCATCGCGGAACTGCAGCGTTACCGGGGAGCTCATTACCGACTTCGCTTCCCTGAAACGGTCACGCTCGAGATCGGCTGCGGCCTTGGCGTCGAGGGCGGCTTTTCGCAGCTGCGCCGCTTGCTTATGGCCGGGCTGGTCCGCCAGCACCCGCGTCGCTCGCTCGCTCGCCGCCTCCAGTTTGCCGTCCTTCAGGTAACGCTCGCCTTCGGCCAGCAGCTGGTCGTTGCGGACGTCCTGGTCCAGCGCCTTCAAGGCCGTCGCCGCACGGACATTGCTGGGGTTCAAGGCCAGCGCCCGGCCATAGAGGTCGCGTGCGCCGGCAATATCTCCACTGGCACGCACCTGGTCTGCCTGCTTGACGAAGCTGTCGGCGTGTTTGTCGCGCTGCACCAGATAGTCGATCTTGTAATACTGGTTGGTGGTATCGAGCTCCGTTGCCTTCTTCAGTGAGGCGATGCCGGTGTCGATGTTTCCCTCCCCGATCTGGCTCATGCCGTCGTTGTGATAGCGCGCGCCGGCGCAGGCCGTGAGCAGCAGGCAGGTCAGTACGGCCGACGCGATAGGCGTCATATGGCTGCGTCCTTTGCCCGCGCGCTCTGCTTGGTTGCCACTTCCGGCAATCGCGGCAATCCGTTCAATTGGTTTCATCTTGGGTTATCCAGAAGTAGAAGCGATTGTTTTTGGCCCAGAGGCAGATAGGTAAACACCACGCGGTCGCTGGTGATCTCGTCGACGCGGTAGCTGCCGGCGACGGTGTCGCCTTTTTGGATCACGGTGAGGTTGTCGCCCTGCTGGATGAAGGCCTGCTGCTGGCCATTGCCAATCCTCTTGCCCTGGATGGCGCCCACCGCGATAAACGGCAGTGGCGGCGCTGTGGGTGGAGGTGGCTCGACAGCGACGGGCGGTGGCGGCGGTTTGCGGGCCTTGGCAAAGGTGGGTGGTGGCGCAGGCGGGGCAACGACTTCTGATGGTGGTATGAATTCAGGCGCCAGCGGGCCGAAGGGATCGCGTACCACCATCTTGTTCATGCGCTGGCTGGCGCTGTTCATCGCGACAACATCCAGGCTTGGGGATGCAACGTCGGCAAGGGGCGGCAGCGCCGTGCCGGACTGCGGAGAGACGGACGGTGAGGCTGTGCGCGGGCGCGGCGGTGCTGCCAGGTCAAGGGCTGCGTCGACCTGGCCAGACTGCCACTTGCCTTGCATGCCGGCCGCCAGCACAAAGCTGCCCAGGCCGGCCGCAACCAGGATGAGGGCCTTCTTCCAGCCCGCAGATGCGGCGGCAGTGCGATCTGGCGGTGACTGGTTCACGGCATGGCCTTTGCAGTGATGGGCCCAGAGACATTCGCTGGACTCTTCCCGACAGCGGGTGGCCCCTGGATGTCGCCCGCCCGCGGTGAATACACGAACGCGAGCTTGAGGAATATCTGATGCTTGACGGCTGTGCCGTCCTTGCGCTCTATGYGCAATTCCTGCACTGCCGCGTGTGGCATGGCATTGAGCACGCTGGCCAGGAATTCCTTGAGCTTGCCGTAGTTTTCGGTGATGCGCAGATCCACCAGGCGGGTGTCCAGGCCCAGGGCCGTCGGGTCCGCATCGCGGTAGTCGCCACTGGCCAACACGATGCCCAGGCTTTTTGCGATGTCAAAAATCTGTGCCAGATCGGCCGTGTAGTCGGCCGAAGGCGGGAAGATGACAGGCACGCCCCGCACAGGATTCACGGCGAGCTTGGGGCCAGGTTTCTGGGTCTGCTTCAGCTCCAGCTGCAGCGTGGTTTTCTGCAGTCGCAGCTGATGGGAAAGGCCCAGCAGCAGGGCACCCACCAGCATCAGCCCGACGCCGCACAGCACGGGCCAGCCGAGGGCGCGCAATGGCTCCAGGCCCGCGCCGCCTCGGAGCCGGTCAAGCGTCCTGGTTATGAAAGCGGGGCCGCGCATCATGGCGAGGGCGCCTTGCTGATGCCCGGCTTCAATACGGAGGGCGAGATGTCCGCCGGTATGAGCGGACTGAGCGTGTTGCTCGACGGTTCCTTTGCCAGGAAAACACCTTCATTGAGACGATTCCAGCTCGCCGTCAGCCGGAAGCGGAAGGTAGCTGGGCTGCTGCGCTCATCGAACTGGTGGCTCATGATGCGCACGTCCGAGAAACCGCTCACCGTGCTCATGGCCTCGGTGTAGGCCAGCATGGACGGGTAGTTCGAGGCCATCAGGGTCAGCTCGATCTTGCGGTTGGCCGGGTTGGTGGTGTTAGGCACCATGGAGAGCAGGGTGACCCGGCCTTCGACGGTGTCGGCTGCGGCTTCCAGGGCTTCAAACATCAGCGACCACGGTGTTTGCAGCAAGGCTTCGAGCTGCCGCCTGGCCTTGATCTTTTCGAGCAAGGCGGGATTGTTCTCGGCCTGCCGCATCTGTTCACTCAGCGCGCTTTGCTGTTTGGAAATCCTGGCCTGCTGCGACCGGACACCCTCAAGCTGTGCCCCGGCCCTTGAGGTCATGTACAGGCCCGAGAATGCGGCGCAGGTGCCCACGGCCAGGATGAGCCAGCTCAAGGGGCGGTAGCGCGGCGCGCCCGGCGCGAACTCGAACGGGCTCTCGACCAGATGCCGGCTCATGCTGCCAGCTCCATGGCAACTGTGGGTGATGCTTCTGCCGCATGGGCCGGCCAGACGCAGGGAACGGCCTGTTCATCGATGCCCGCGCCCGAGGCGATCAGGAAACGGTCCAGCGCGGGCTGAAGCCAGGGATCGTCTGCGGTCGTTGGAAGAGGCGTGACAGTGCGCCATGCAGTGACGGCGCTGCCGTTCATCAAGCGGATGAAGGTCACCATCGCATGACGGCACCCCGAGGCTTCCAGCTCTGTCCAGACCAGTGTGCGCGCATCGCGCTGGCGCCGGCATTTTTGGAGTTCGCTGTCGAGCAGCGCCACGATGGCCGGCTGGCAGCTTGCAAGCGTCATGCGCTGGGCCTGGGCCAGCGCTTGCAGGCCGGCGACCAAGGCCGACTCGAGCGTGATCACGCACAGATGCGTCTGGTTGGCCTCGATGCGCCAGCGTACTTCATGCCCGGCTGCTTCGATGCCAAGTGCCTCTTGGGACAGTGCTCTTGCAACGGCCCGCAGTTGCGGCTCGGAGCGCGCTGAAGGTGAAGAAAAATCCATGGGCGCGATGCCGACATAGGAAGTGCCCATCCCCGTACGCACCACGAGGCGGCTGCCATCGAGAGATTCCGTCTGGCGTGCGCGCAACGCATGCACCGCTTGCGCGGCGGCTTCGATCAGGGCTGTGATGCTGTCGGCGTGCGTGGCACCTGACACCCAGCTTGCCGTTTCGACAATGGCGGTGGCCGCGGCTTCTTTAGCGGGCAAGCTTTTTCCCGGTAGCGTCCGGCGCAGATTGCGCACCAGGCGCAGGCCCCAGCCGGGCGCGGCCGGCTTGAGCGTCGCCCTTAGCTGAGAGGTGCCAATGTCCAGGTGAATCACGGCCTTCATGATTGGCGATCAGGCATGAGCAGCCTCTACGTTCTGCGTGTTCTGCAGGTTCTCCCGGGGTGTGACGCGGTTGATCTCTTCCACAGTGGTCTGGCCTCCCATGGCCAGGGCCACAGCCGAGTCGCGCAGGCTCATGAAGCCCTTGCCGCGCGCTACCTGCTTGATCTGCGAGATCGAAACCTGCCGCACGAGGAGATCGCGTATGTCATCGTCCATCTCCAGCGTCTCGGCAATCGCAAGGCGCCCCTTGTAGCCGGTGCCGCGGCAATGCGCGCAGCCCACGGCATGCATGAATTTCGCCTGGTCCAGGTCCAGGCGTTCCACGGGGATGCCCTGTTGTGTCAATTGCTCGGGTGTCATGTCGGCGGGCACAGCGCAATGCACGCACACGGCGCGCAGCAGGCGCTGAGCGACGATACCGGTCAGGGCCGACACCAGGCTGTAGCTGTCGACGTTCATGTTCTTGAAGCGGCCTATGACGTCGAACACATTGTTGGCGTGCACCGTGGTGAATACCTGGTGGCCAGTGAGCGCGGCCTGTACCGCGATCTGAGCCGTCTCGGCGTCGCGTATCTCGCCCACCATGATCTTGTCCGGGTCGTGACGCAGCACGGAGCGCAGCCCGCGCGCGAAGGTCAGGCCTTTTTTTTCATTGACGGGAATCTGCAGGACGCCTTTGAGCTGGTACTCGATCGGGTCTTCAATCGTGATGATTTTGTCCAGGCCGGTGTTGATCTCGGAGATCGCCGCATACAGCGTGGTTGTCTTGCCGCTGCCCGTCGGGCCGGTCACCAGCAGCAGCCCATAGGGCAGGCTGGAAGCCTGGCGGATAAAGTCCTTGGCGCTTTGCGCGAAACTTAGCGTGTCCAGGCTCAGCGTCTGGAACTGGCCGGTCAGGTGCTTGCGGTCCAGCACGCGCAGGACGGCGTCTTCGCCGAACAGATTGGGCATGATGGAAACCCGGAAATCGATCTCGCGCCGCTCGACGCGGACTTTGAAGCGGCCGTCCTGCGGCGTGCGCCGCTCCGAGATGTCGAGTTCGGACAGCACCTTGATGCGCGAGATCGCCTGGTGTCCCATCTCGGCACTGTCGATGCGCTTGACATTTTCCAGCACACCATCGATCCGGTACTTGACGTGCAGGCCGGCCGGCTGGGTTTCAAAGTGAATGTCGGACGCACCCATCTTGAGCGCGTCGTACAAGATCGAATCAACCAGCCGCACCAGTGGGTTCGCCGTGGTCTCTATGCCTGCGATGGACAGGGTCACGGCAGAGGCATCGACGGATTCCGCCTGTGCAAGGCCACCGGCATCTTCCTCTTGGTCGCTGCCCATGGCCATCAGGTTGCGCTCGGCATGCGCAAGCCAGGCTTGCATGTCCTCGATCAGTGCCAGGCCGCGAATCACTTCACCCGCGTTTGCATCGCCCAGTTGCAGGTCTATCCACTCCTGGCCCTTGAGGTCCAGCGGGTCGCTGACCACGACCGTGCGCAGCTTGTTGCCAGCAGCGTCGATGGACCAGCCGCCCAGGCAGCCTCGCGCCTGGCAGTCGGCAAACGAGATCAGTTCGAAGTCGGGTGTGATGTCTTGCAGGTCTTGCGTGGCCATGGCGTGCAGGCCCAGCGCGGCCGCGACGTCCACAAGTACGCGCGTGCCCTCTAGTCCGCTTTGTCGCACCATCCACTGAAGACGCGATCCCACCGGTGCCGCCTGCACGGCTTGTTGCATCAGCGCGCGCCCGGCCTGGCCGCCGGCCGATGAAGCCGGAACGGTGTCCGAGTCGGCTGGCGGGGAAAAGGGGAGGAGGGCGCTCATGGGCGAAAGCAATGCGAAGCTCAGTTCAGGCTGGAAGCCAGGTCGAAGATGGGCAAGTACATGAGGACCACGATGGCGCCGATAACGGTACCGATCACGATCATCAGCGCGGGTTCGATGACACGCGTGGCCACGTCGATGGAGCGCTGCAGCCGGCGTTCATAGAACTGTGCGATGCGCTCCAGCATCTCCGACATGGAGCCGGTCCGCTCCGCGACCTTGAGCATGCTGGTGGCCACGGGGTCGGACAGGCCCGCGCCGGACAGGGCCGCGCTCATGCTCAGGCCCTCGCGCATCAGCACAACGGCGCGCACCAGACGTTCGCGGTCCGCATCGCCCAGCAGCTTGGCGCCGTGCTCCATGGCGCGGTGGATCACAATGCCGCGCGAAACCAGAATGGACATGGTGCGGTAAAGCTGCAGGTGCTGGAACTCGCGGATCACGCCGGCTATATAGGGAAGGCGTTGCAGCCAGCGCGAGCGCATGCCATGTGCGCGGAAATGCGCGACCACCCAGGTCCCCAGCGCCAGGACTCCACCGAAGAACAGCACCAGTACCCAGGGCTTGGCGGCCACCAACCGGCCCCAGGCCATCAGGCCCGCCGAGAGCATGGGCAACTGGGTGCGGGTGCTGTCCAGCAGACCGGCGAAACGCGGAATCACCACGCCCATGAGGAACATCACAACCAGCCCGCCGACCACGAGCAGCACCAAGGGGTAGACCGAAGCGCCAATGAGTTTGTCCTTGAGTGCCTGCATCTCCCTCTGATGGGCCGCATAGCGGGCCATGCCCTTGCCGAGGTCGCCGGTGCGTTCGCTCGCTTCCACCGTGGCGATCAGCAGCTCGGGGAAGGCGCCCGTGAGCCGCATGGCCGCCGACAGGTTGCGGCCTTCCGACACCGCGCGCGCCACCTGTTCGATGAGGTCGCGCCGCGCGCCAGCCGTTTCCTTGATGCTCAGGGTCTGCAACGCTTCGGTCACGCTAAGACCCGCGTCGATCAGTGCCGCAAAATCCTGTGAGAAGGAGGCGGTGTCCAGGCCTGAGCGGGAAGGTTGCGTGGATTTCCCTCGCATCAATCCGCCAAGGCCGGCGCTGGATTCCTTGGCCGCCTCGCAGCTTAGAACCGTGAAGCCACCGCGCGCTGTCTGTGCGAGCGCTTCGGCGGCCGTGGTCGCGCGCACCTGGCGCGACGCGATGCGTCCCGCACCGTCGCGGGTGACGACGTCAAACAAGGCGTGAGCCGCGAGCATGCGTGAAACTGTTCTGGCGCCAGCGCTGACGTCAATTGACCGAATGCAGCGAGACGTCCTGCGCCTCGCCGGTGCCGCCGGGCTTGCCGTCGGCACCGTAGGAAATGATGTCGATGGCGCCCGCGCCCGGCTTCAGCACATAGGCGTAGTCGTTGCCCCAGGGGTCGGTGGGCAGAGCTTTCTTCAAGTAAGGCCCTTGCCATTTTGTGATCCCCGGTGGCTGTGTGTTCAACGCGTTGAGTCCCTGCTCCGCCGTGGGATAGACGCCCACATCCAGTCGGTACTGGTCCAGTGCCTTGTCGAGCGACTCGATCTGCGCCTTGGCGATCTTGGATTTGGATTTGCTGACCGAGTCAAAGTAGCTCGGCGCGACCAGCCCGGCCAGCAAGCCGACGATGACCACCACGACCAGCAGCTCCAGCAGCGTGAAGCCGCGCGCAGTCTTCCAGCGCTGGGCCCTGGGGGCAATCTCCAGCTCAAACGTACCGTGACTCACTGAATTCCCCTCCCAGAGAAACGCTTATGGATGCGGTTCTAAATTGATCGTTCTRAACCTGCCGGCCTAGCTGTTTTGCGTGCGAAAAGATTCTGCCGGAGGCGCCTGAAATCGAACAACGCGTGTGTTGGTGAAACAACCCATCATCCGTTCCAAAAATAACCCTGCTGCACAGGTCATGACGTTGTTCTCAGGCTGACCAATCTTTTTTCGACCTCCTGTGCGCTGATGGCGCCCGGCGCACGCGATCCGTCGGCAAAGATGACTGTCGGCGTTCCGGTAATGTTGTACT
>NZ_JBFUGX010000085.1:0-9452 GCF_056402675.1 Polaromonas sp. P3_C2
GTGCTTGCCGATAAGGCCAGCCATCTCGAACATCGACACTTGCGCCTTGCCGAAAACGGCACGCAATTTTTCGTCGGCGTTGATCATGCGCTTGTTGACCTTGTCCTGCAGGCCCTTGGATTTGATGTAAACCCACAGCTTGCTGACGATCTCGGTACGTGGCAGAGGCTTGTCGCCAACCACTGCTGCCAGTGCCGGGCTCAAGGTCAGTGCCTTCATGAACGCTGCATTGGGCGTGCGCTTTTTGGCAGGCGCTTTTTTCGCTGCTGGCTTTTTGGCCGCAACTTTTTTGGCGGGAGCTGCCTTCTTCGCGGCTACCTTTTTCGCAGGCGCTGCTTTTTTCGCAGGAGCCTTCTTTGCAGGAGCTGCTTTCTTCGCAGCTACTTTCTTTGCCGGAGCAGCCTTTTTTGCAGGCGCTTTTTTAGCCGGTGCTTTTTTTGCAGTTGCCATGATTGATTTTCCTTCTAGAAGTTGATAAATCACCACACGGATAACTACTCTTCCTTGTGGCAATGCGGATGCTACTGGAGAAAAACGCAGTTTCCTAGTGCAAACGCACTTTATTTGCGCCTGGATGTTGCAGATTTACCTCTGAAAATCAGGAAAACGCCCATGAGAATCACGCCGCAAGCGGCCCATTCGCCCCCAGTGACGTGCTCTCCGGCGAAGAATGCACCCAGAAAAATCGCGATCAAGGGGTTCACAAAGGCATAGCTCGTGGCTACTGCAGGTGAGGCATTGGCCAGCAGATAGAGGTAGGCGCTGAAGGCGATGAGCGAGCCAAACACCACGAGATAGAGCCACGCAAGCACGGCTTCAGGCTGCGCGGGCCAGTTGGCAGCGGCTTCGCGGTGCTCACCCAATGCAAGAGAAATCGCCATCAACACCGCGCCGCCACACAACATTTCGCTGGCAAAACCCGCGGGGCCATTCGCCAGCGGCAGCCGGGTGGTGGACAGCACCGAGCCGAGTGACCACAGCAAGGTCGCCCCCGCAATGCACGCCATGCCGACGGGAGCAGCGCTAAAGCTGGCGCCTTGCACCAGCATCAGCACACCTGCCAGCCCTACCACCATGCCCAGGAACTCCAGCCTGCTGGGCCGCTGGCCCAGCAGGAGGCCCCAGGCCGACACCATCATGGGAACCACCGCGATGAAGGTGGCGATCAGTCCGGAGCCGATGTGAAGTTCAGCCGATGCTGTCAGCCCCATCCCGCCGCCCAGCATCAGGGTGCCGATGACGGCGGCGCTGGCCCACTCGCGCCTGCTGGGCAGCTTGTGCCCGCGTATCAGCACCCAAGCCATCATCAGAAGGCCGGCCGCCAGGAAACGCGTGCCCATCTGGAAGAAAGGCGGAAAACTGATCAGAGCAAAGCGGATTGCCAGGTAAGTGGAGCCCCACACCAGGTAACAGGCGAGCAGGGCAGGGATCAAAAGCGCCGGCGCTTTGCCGGTGGCGGAGGATGAAATGAATGTGGAGGTCATGCCTGCATGGTAGGTTGCCAAACGCCCTCAGACTATGCAAAACTAACGGCAAAACTGCAGCTGGCCTTTAAATTTAAAGCTTGAAAAGCGATATGACCGAAACCACCGAATGGGACCATTACGACAGCCGCATCCTCGGCGAACTGCAGCGCGATGCGCGGATCACCATGGCCGAGCTGGGTCGCCGCGTTCACCTGAGCCAGCCGGCAGTCACGGAGCGTGTGCGCAAGCTCGAACTGGGCGGCGTGATCAAAGGTTACCGGGCCGAGGTTGACCTGGCGCGGCTGGGTTACGGCATACGCGCTATCGCGCGGGTAGGGCGGGTCGAGTACGCCCGGGTGGTCAAGCTGATCGAGCAGACGCCCGAAGTGATCAATGCCTACAACGTCACCGGCGAGGACAGCTGGGTGCTGGAAATCGCGGTGATCGACGTGGCGCACCTGGACGCGGTGGTGACCAAGTTCTGCATCCTCACCGAGACCTCGACCTCCATCGTGCTGAACGCCCCCCGCGAGAATGCGGTGGTCTTGCCCGCCCGGCGCGAAGACATCAAACCCGTCATCAAGAAAGTCACCGGAAAATGAGCCAAGACAATCTCGCCTCCTTCGCCACCTGCGATCTCTGCGACCTCCACAAAGGCGACACCTCGGGTCATTTCAGGGTGCTCCCGCCTGTTTTCAGGAGCTATGGCGGCCTTCAGAAGTTCAGCGGTCCCGTCGTCACGGTGAAATGCTTTGAAGACAACACGCCGGTCAAGGCGGCGGTGGAGTCGCCCGGAGAGGCGCGCGTGCTGGTGGTGGACGGGGGCGCCTCGCTGCGCCGCGCGCTGCTGGGCGGCAATCTGGGCGCCGCCGCCGCCAAAAACGGCTGGGCAGGGGTGCTGATTGACGGTTGCGTGCGCGACGTGGCGGAGCTGGCGCAATGCCAGACCGGAATCCGCGCCCTGGCAAGCATGCCGCTGCCCACGGAAAGGCGCCAGGCGGGCCTGCGTGACATCGCTGTGCAGATACAGGGCGTCTGGGTGCGGCCGGGCGACTGGCTCTACGCCGACGAGGATGGGGTGGTGGTGATGCCGGCGCCTGCGCAAGCGTAGACGCAGGGCGCTTGTAATCCAGGCGCTCTACCGCCGGGCACAGAGGTTTGCAGCGGGGGCTGGATGGAATATTGGAAAAATCGGCCTCAACCCCAATAAAAAAGGGCGTAAGCAGCTATAAATTTAATAGCACTCACGCGCTGTCTTTGAGCAGCAGAGGCGGCCGCTCATGCCCTGCTTCTCATTGCTGCCAAAAAATACTCAGAACCCCGCAAGAGCGATCGAGTTCTTCAGCGCCTGTCCGCCACCGTAGCTGTCCTGCTCGGGTGGCACGCCACCCAGCGACACGCGGATCGCGCAGTATTTGAACTCCGGGATCTTCGCAAACGGGTCTAGCGCGGCATTGGTCAGCTTGTTGATGGCTGCCTCGTAGTAACAGAAAGGTACAAAAACTGCGCCGCGTGGCGAGCTTTCGTCGGCGCGGGCGTACAGCTCCACCTTGCCGCGGCGTGACTCGATGGTCACCACGTCGCCGGGCTTGCCGCCCATGGCGGCAAGGTCGAGCGGGTGTACCAGGGCGACAGGATCGGGCTCGATCGCATCGAGCACCGTCGCGCGCCGTGTCATGCTGCCGGTGTGCCAATGCTCCAACTGGCGCCCGGTGATCAGCACCATCGGATATTCGGTGTCCGGGCGCTCATTGGCCGGGATGATGTCGGCCGGCACGAACTTCGCGCGGCCGCCTTCGCGGGGGAAGTCATCCACAAACACGACCGACTGGCCGGGATCGCCTTCTTTCATGCAGGGGTAGGTGACCGAATGCTCGCGGTCAAGCCGGTCCCAGGTGATGCCGCCAATGCTCGGCATGGTGTGGCGCATCTCGTCGAAGACTTCGCTGACATGGTTGTAGTGCCAGCCACAACCCATGCGGTTGGCGATCTGCGTAATGATCCAGAGGTCCTGGCGTGCATCGCCGGGCGGGTTGATCGCCTTGCGGCCCATCTGCACGAGGCGGTCGGTGTTGGTAAAGCTGCCGTCTTTTTCCGGGAAGGCACTGGCCGGCAAAATCACGTCCGCCAGATAGGCGGTTTCGGTCAGGAAGATGTCCTGCACCACGAGGTGATCGAGCGCAGCCAGGGCTTCGCGCGCGTGGTTGGCGTCCGGGTCGGACATGGCCGGGTTCTCGCCTTGCACATACATCCCCTTGATGCCGCCCTTTTTGATGGCGTGCATCACTTCGACCACCGTCAGGCCGACCTGGTCGTCCAGGGAGCCGGGAGCGACGTTCCAGGCCTTCTCGAAGCTGGCGCGGACCTCGGGCTTGGAGACGTGCTGGTAATCCGGCAGCATCATGGGGATCAGGCCCGCGTCGGACGCACCCTGCACGTTGTTCTGGCCGCGCAGAGGATGCAGGCCGGTACCAGGACGGCCGATCTGGCCGGTCATCAGCGAAAGGGCGATCAGGCAACGCGCGTTGTCGGTGCCGTGCACGTGCTGCGACACACCCATGCCCCACAGGATCATCGAGCCTTTGGAAGTGGCGAACAGGCGGGCCACATAACGCAGCGTGTCGGCGTCAATGCCGCAGATCGGCGCCATCAGTTCGGGTGTGTAGCCCTCAACGTTCTTGCGCAGTTCTTCGTAGCCGATAGTGCGGCTGTCGATGAAGGCCTGGTCCACCAGGCCCTCGGTCACGATGACATTCATCATCGCGTTGAGCATGGGCACATCGGTATCGGGCTTGAACTGCAAGTGGCGGTGCGCCACGCGCGTGAGGTCGGAGCGGCGCGGATCCATCACGATCAGCTTGGTGCCGTTTTTCACGGCGTTCTTGATCCAGGTGGCGGCCACCGGGTGGTTCACCGTCGGGTTGGCGCCGATGATCACGACCACATCGGCCTTTGTGACATCCATGACGGGGTTAGAGACGGCGCCAGATCCAATGCCTTCCAGCAGGGCGACAACCGAGGACGCGTGGCACAGGCGCGTGCAATGGTCCACATTGTTGCTGCCGAAACCGGTGCGCACCAGCTTCTGGAACAGGTAGGCTTCTTCGTTGCTGCCCTTGGCCGAGCCAAAGCCGGCCAGCGATTTCTTGCCGTGCTGGTCACGGATGGCGGCGAGCTTGCCGCCGGCGAATTCCAGCGCTTCTTCCCAGCTGGCTTCGCGGAACACGTCCATCACGCGGTCCGGGTCCATCGTGAAGTCGCCGGTCTTGGGCATGCCTTCGCGGCGGATCAGCGGTTTTGTCAGTCGGTGCGGATGATGCGCGTAGTCGAAGCCGTAACGGCCTTTGACGCACAGGCGTTCATGGTTGGCGGGGCCGTCGCGGCCTTCCACAAAAAGAATCTTGTCGTCCTTGACGTTGTAGGTCAGCTGGCAACCCACACCGCAGTAGGGACACACAGACTTGACCTGCTTGTCCGGCACGGTCAAGGCAGCCTCGCGGGCCGGCATCAGGGCGCCCGTCGGGCAGGCTTGTACACATTCGCCGCAGGCCACGCAGGTGGACGCACCCATGGGATCATCCATATCGAAGACGATCTTGGCCTGGTCACCGCGGAAGGCCAGCCCGATCACGTCATTGACCTGCTCGTCACGGCAAGCGCGCAGGCAGCGTGTGCACTGGATGCAGGCGTCCAGGTTCACGGCGATGGCGGGGTGCGATACATCCTGGCGCACCTGTTGGCGTGCCTCGAAACGGGGCTTGCCGACGCCGATCTTGGCAGCCCATTGGTCTACCTCGTTGTTGCGGGTGTATTCCTTTTCGGGCATGTCTGACAGCAGCAGCTCGAGCACCAGCTTTTGCGAGGCCACGGCGCGTTCGCTGTCGGTGACGACCTTCATGCCGGCTGCAGGTGCCCGGCAGCATGAGGGAGCGAGTACGCGCTCACCGTTGATTTCAACCATGCACGATCGGCAGTTACCGACAGCTTCCATGCCTTCCTTGAAGCACAGGTGCGGGATCTCCACGCCTTCGCGCTTGGCGACCTGGAGCAGTGATTCGGTGGCGCGGCCCTGGACCTCACGGCCGTTGAGGCTGAAGCTCACAAGCGGTGCGTCGAGTTCGGCGAGTTCCTGGCGGGTAATTGCATTCATCGTGGTGCCTCTTGTCTTGTTGACGCGGTGCTCAAGCCAGCTCGTGTGGGAAGTACTTGATGACGCAGTCCATGGGATTGGGAGCCGCCTGGCCGAGGCCGCAGATCGATGCGTCGCGCATGACCAGGGACAGGTCTGCCAGCAGGGCGAGGTCCCACTTCGGCTGTTCCATAAGGTGTGCTGCTTTGGCTGTGCCCACACGGCACGGCGTGCACTGGCCGCAGGACTCATGGTGAAAGAAACGCATCATGTTGCGCGCGGCAYCAGTGGCCGTGTCCTTGTCGGAGAGGATCATCACCGCAGCCGAGCCGATAAAGCAGCCATAGGGTTGCAGCGTGTCGAAGTCCAGCGGAATGGTGTTCATCGTGGCCGGCAGGATGCCGCCCGACGCGCCACCGGGCAGGTAGGCGTAAAACTTCTGGCCTTCCAGCATGCCGCCGCAGTATTCGTCGATCAGTTCCTGGATGGTGATGCCGGCCGGCGCCAGCTTGACGCCGGGCTCTTTGACCCGTCCGGACACCGAGAATGAGCGCAAGCCTTTGCGGCCGTTGCGGCCGTGCGAAGCGAACCACTCACCGCCTTTTTCCAGGATGTCGCGCACCCAATACAGCGTCTCGAAGTTGTGCTCAAGCGTCGGCCGGCCGAACAAGCCCACTTGTGCGACGTAGGGGGGGCGCAGGCGGGGCATGCCGCGTTTGCCTTCGATGGATTCGATCATGGCCGACTCTTCGCCGCAGATGTAGGCGCCGGCGCCGCGGCGCAGCTCGATCTCTGGCATGCCGACCATCAGTGGGTCCAGGCGCAGCCTGGTCAGTTCGGCTTGCAGCATGTTGCGGCAGCCGTGGTATTCATCGCGCAGGTAAACGTAAACCTTCTCGATGCCGACAGCCCAGGCGGCGATCAGCATGCCCTCGAGGAAACGGTGCGGGTCACGCTCCAGGTAGACGCGGTCCTTGAAGGTGCCGGGCTCGCCTTCGTCGATATTCACCGCCATCAGGCGTGGGCCTTTTTCGGCACGCACGATGCGCCACTTGCGGCCTGAAGGAAAGCCGGCGCCACCCAGCCCACGAAGGCCGGAGTCTTCCATGGTCTTGAGAACCGATTCGACATCGCGTTCGCCCGAAATGCAGTGCTTGAGCAAAGCGTAACCACCGGCTGACTGGTAAGTGGGCAGGTCGATAAAGCCGTCAGGAACGTGCTGCACAGTTGCTGCTGCGACGGTCGCCATTACGGTCTCGCAGCTGGCATTGGGTACCGGGTTTTGTCCCACCACGACTGCTGGCGCCTGCTCGCAGCGGCCTATGCAAGGTGCGGCAATGACCCGGACTTCGCGGCCGAGCAAGGCAGGGAGCTTGGCCAGCAGGTCCTTGGCGCCAGCCATCTCGCAAGAAAGGCCATCGCAGACCCGCACCGTGAATGCGGCTGGAGCGGCTTCACCTTCCTTGACCACGTCGAAGTGGTGATAGAAGGTTGCCACCTCATAGACCTCGGTCTGGGCCAGCCGCATCTCCTGGGCCAGCGCGGCCAGGTGCGCTGCCGACAGGTGGCCGAACTCGTCCTGGATCTTGTGCAGGTGTTCGATCAGCAAGTCTGGCCTGCGCGACTCGGAGCCCAACAGGCGTTGCACGTCGGCCAGCGCCTGCGGGTCAACGCGGCGACCCTTGGGCGCCTGGCGTTTACGCTGCTTGGAGGCGTCGATGACGGCGATGGGAATGATGGGATGGTTCATGAAGCGTAGTGGCTCGCTGTATGGCTGGCGTGGGCTGCCCGACCTAGATGACGCGCTCGGCGCGTAATTCGGCGATGTAGTCGGCGCCGTAACCCAGTTGCGTCAACACTTCGTCGGTGTGCTCGCCCAGCAGGGGGGAGCGCGTGACTTCAGTGGTGCTGTCGGACATCTTGATCGGATTGCCCACGGTCAGGTACTTGCCACGGGTGGGGTGGTCGACTTCAACAATGGTGCCCGTTTCGCGGAGCCCGGGTTCTTCCGAGATCTCTTTCATAGACAGGATGGGACCGCAGGGAATGTCGTACTTGTTCAGGATTTCCATGGCCTCGAACTTGGTCTTGGTCATGGTCCATTTCTCGATGCGCGCGAAGATGGGCTTCAAATGCAGCAGCCGGGCTGCCGGCGTCGCGAAAGCTTCGTCGTCAATCCAGCCTTCTTCGCCGATCACCTTGCACACGGCTGGCCACACGGCGCCCTGGGTGATGAAGTAGATATACGCGTTGGGATCGGTCTCCCAGCCCTTGCATTTGAGGATGGAGCCCGGCTGGCCACCGCCGGAGGCATTGCCGGCGCGCGGCACGGCCTCACCGAACTTGCCGTCTGGGTACTGCGGGTATTCATGCATGGTGCCGGTGCGCTCCAGGCGCTGCTGGTCGCGCAGTTTGACCCGGCACAGGTTCAGCACGGCATCCTGCATGGGCGCCAGCACTTTCTGGCCACGCCCCGTGGTGTTGCGTTGATAGAGGGCTGCGACGATTCCCAGGGCAAGGTGCAGGCCGGTTCCGCTGTCACCAATTTGTGCGCCCGTGACCATGGGTGGGCCATCGTCAAACCCGGAAGTAGAGGCCGAGCCGCCGGCACACTGGGCAACGTTCTCGTAAACCTTGCAATCTTCGTAGCGGCCGGGGCCAAAGCCCTTGACCGAGGCGACAATCATTCGGGGATTGAGTTTCTGGATGTGTTCCCAGGTGATGCCCATGCGGTCGAGCGCGCCAGGCGCAAAGTTTTCCACCAGCACGTCGCATTCCTTGATCAAAGTGTCCAGAACCTCTTTGCCTTTCGGCTTTTTGGTGTCCAGCGTGATCGAGCGCTTGTTGTGGTTGAGCATGGTGAAATACAGGCTGTCTACGCCGGGGATGTCGCGCAACTGTCCGCGAGTCGCGTCGCCTTCGCCGGCGCGTTCGACCTTGATGACGTCTGCGCCGAACCATGCCAGCAACTGGGTGCACGTAGGCCCGGACTGGACGTGGGTGAAGTCAAGGATGCGAACGCCGTCTAACGCTTTGCTCATGAAAGTTCCTGCTGGAGGTTGAAATGGATGCCCGTATGGCTTGCGCCATGCTGCGGGACACCTGGGTGCCCGGTTCAACCCCTATGTTAATCACTGCACCGGTGATGTGCCTTTGTCTTTTGGGTTACGGTGTTTTGCCTTGAGGGACAAGCTGCATCTCCAGTTCCGTCAGGCGTTTTTTCAGATTGCGTTCTTCGGCAAAGCGGGCGGTTTCATCGCGAATCACCGCGACGATCGCCGACACCTTGTTGTCCGGGGTATGCAACAGCGCGACGGTAAAGGCAATAGACAGCCCGTGCCCGTCCTTGTGCACTGCGGGCACACGAAGAACGTCGTTGCCATACCGCGTTTGTCCGGTCGCCATTGTCTTGTGATAGCCGTCCCAGTGGCGCTGCTGCTGGCGCTGCGGGATGATGATGTCCAGCGATTTACCCAGGGCTTCTTCTTCTGTGAAGCCAAACATCCGCTGGGCCGCAGGGTTCCACAAGACAATTGCACCGCCGGCATCGGAAGCCACAATGGCATCGCCAACAGCCTCCACAAGCTGTTTCAGGTCGGTTGTTGTTTGCATATGTCCACTCCTGTTACGAAAATAAGCTGACTGAGGCCTTAAAAAAAACGGCGCTCAATCTGAACGCCGTCTTTCTGGGCCATCAAGACCGCTACTTCAAGATTGCGCTCACACTGCTTTTGCAGTGTGCATGGCCGCGATTTGGTCTTTGCTGTAGCCGAGTTCGGCCAGAACCTCATCGGTGTGTTCGCCCAGCAGGGGCGATGCGGTTACTTCAGGCTTGGTGTCGGAGAACTTGATCGGGC
>NZ_JBFUGX010000086.1:0-9422 GCF_056402675.1 Polaromonas sp. P3_C2
GCAAACACTGGCAACACGGGAAGAGGCCTTCAAGCTCAGCAAGCTGCGCTTTGGCAACGGCGTCGCTTCCGAGCTGGACTTCCGCCAGGCCGAGTCATTGACAGAAGCGGCCCGCGCCTCGCTGGCCCAACTGGTGCGCCAGCGTGCGCTGGATCAGAACGCACTGACCCTGCTGATCGGCCAGCCATTGAGCGGTGACCTGGCGGTGGCCTTGCCTGCCGGCAAAGGTCTGGCAGACGCCCCCATGATGGTGGACGTGCCCGCGGGGCTGCCGTCTGACTTGCTGGAACGCCGCCCAGACATCCGCCAGGCCGAGCAACAGCTGCTGTCTGCCAACGCCGACATCGGCGCGGCCCGTGCGGCTTTTTTCCCGCGTATCTCACTCACGGCTTCTGCCGGCAGCGCCAGCTCGCACCTGTCGGGCCTGTTCAAGAGCGGATCCTACGGCTGGACGCTGGCGCCGCAACTGATCCTTCCGCTTTTTGATGCGGGCCGTAACCGTGCCGGGCTGGATTCGGCCAATGCCGGGCGTGACATTGCCATCGCCCAGTACGAAAAGTCCATCCAGACGGCTTTCCGTGAAGTGGCCGATGCGCTGGCGGGCCGCGACACCTTGGGCGAGCAGCTGCGTGCCCAGCAGGCGCAGGCCAATGCCGAGGCGACGCGTTTCAAACTGGCTGATCTGCGCTACCAGAACGGTGTGGCCAGCTATCTGGACCAGCTCGATGCACAGCGCTCGCTGTTCGCCGCACGCCAGGCGGTGGTGCAAACCCGGCTGGCACAGCTGCAAAGCCAGGTCACGCTGTACAAGACCTTGGGTGGCGGCTGGAAAGAGCCGCCTGAGGAAGCCTTGAGCCTGAAGGCGTCCACCCAGCTCAGCCGCTGAGCGGGTGCGCGGCGCCTGAGGGCGTCTGCGGGACCAGACGCCCGCGCTACAAGATTGATAGCTGCTTGCGCCCATGGTTATTGGGCTGGTAGCTATTTTTATTTAAATTCTCACAAGAGCAGGGCGGCCGGTTTTCTTCCGGTACCCAAAATTCAGGTGATTTGTGCCTGCAAGTCAATCATCGTGGGCGCAAGCAGCTATCAAAACAATAGCAATCCTGCTGACACTCGCCATGGCGTCAGAAGGCGCCGCCGCTTCGCCGCCGGAATTGCGTGAAGGCTTGAACCAGGCACTGACTCCAGCCGTGCCGTGATGCACGGCTTGAATCGCGGTACCTGTCCATGCCCCGTGGCTGTCGCCTCGCTCGTTCAGTTGTGAGCAAGTGTTCCCTATGTATCCCCTTGACTTCCGCGCCACCCATGGCTTCGTGAAGGCACGGTAATTGCTGAAGGGTTACTCCCTACGGGGCTGCGCCTGGCGCGGCGGTATATTCGCGCCGACTGACAGGCAAACGGGGGCTCCTCTCACGAGAGGGGCCCCGTTCCATCAACCATGGCGGGCCACAAGCCCGCCAATTTTCTATTCGGGAGTGCAACAGGCATGAACTCAAACTGGACGATGAAGGCGCTGACAAGCGCCGTGCTGCTGGCCTTGGCTGGCCTGGCGGTGGCGGCCACGGTGCCCGCGGGCGTGAAGCTGCACGAGACGCAGGAACTGGTCCGCAACAATGGCTCCGAGCCTGAAACCCTGGATGCGGCACTGGCGACGGGTGTTCCGGCCAACAACGTGATCCGCGACATGTTTGAAGGCCTGGCTGCCGCCGACCAAAACGGCAAGATCGTCCCCGCCGTGGCAGAGAGCTGGAAGCAGATGGACCCCCTGACCTGGGTCTTCAAGCTGCGCAAGAACGCCAAATGGTCCAACGGCGACCCGGTGACGGCCGAAGACTTCATCTACAGCATGCGCCGCTTCGTCGATCCGGCGACCGCCTCCAAATACGCTTCCACCTACGGCGTCTTCCTGCTCAATGCCAAAGAGATCATTGAAGGCAAGAAGCCCGTCACCGAGTTGGGTGTCAAGGCCGTGGACCCTTACACCCTGGAAATCAGGACACCTTTCCCGGTCGGTTTCCTGCCCGAGGTCGTTTCCAATCCCCAGCTCGCTCCCCTGCATAAAGCCACCATCGAGAAATTCGGCAAGGACTGGACCCGGCCCGCCAACATGGTGAACAACGGCGCCTTCTCGCTGAAAGACTGGCAGGTCAACAGCAAGATCATCCTGGTCAAGAACCCGGCGTACTGGGACGCGAAGAATGTCCAGCTCACCAAACTCACCTACCTCTCGGTCGAAGACGGCAATGCCGATGTGAAGCTTTATGAGTCGGGCGAGAACGACTGGGTTTACCAGCTCCCGCCAGGCACCTTCGACAAGTACAAGGCGCAATATCCCAAGGAAATCCGCAACACCGACATGCTGGGCCTGCGCTATTACTCGCTCAACAATGCGGACCCGGCACTCAAGGACATCCGTGTGCGCAAGGCGCTGTCGATGGCGCTGGACCGCGACATCCTCGCGCAGCGCGTGACGGCCGACGGCCAGACCCCGGCATACGGCGTGATCGTCAAAGGCACTTCGGGTGCCGACGTCACCTCTTACGACTGGGCCAAGTGGCCCGCCGACAAGCGCATCGCCGAAGCCAAGAAGCTGCTGAAGGAAGCGAATCTTCCGGCCGGCACCAAGCTCAAGTTCTCCTACAACACCAGCGATTACCACAAGAAAATGGCCATCTTTGCGGCCTCCGAGTGGAAGACCAAGCTGGGCCTGGACGTCGAACTCGAAGCGATGGAGTTCAAGGTGCTGATCAAGAAGCGCACCGACAAGGACTACCAGATCGCCCGCAACGGCTGGATCGCCGACTACAACGACGCCACCACCTGGTTGACGCTGGTGCAGTGCGATTCT
The DNA here is from genome assembly GCF_056402675.1 of Polaromonas sp. P3_C2. Taxonomy (NCBI): domain Bacteria; kingdom Pseudomonadati; phylum Pseudomonadota; class Betaproteobacteria; order Burkholderiales; family Comamonadaceae; genus Polaromonas; species Polaromonas sp. P3_C2. The sequence continues at coordinate 2,849 of NZ_JBFUGX010000086.1, forward strand.
GACCAGAACTACCACAACAGCTGCAACCGCAAGGCCTCTGCGCTGATCGATGAAGGCAACCAGTCGATGGACCCGGCCAAGCGCAAGACGCTGCTGACGCAAGCCGCCAGGATGATCATGGAAGACTATCCCATCATCCCTTTGCTGCAATACACCGTGCCGCGCCTGGTCAAGCCTTATGTGGGCGGTTATTCGACCACCAACGCGCTGGACCGCTACCGCGGCAAGGACCTGTACATCATCAAGCATTGATGTCCGGATGGCGGGCGCCGCCGTGCGCCTGCCTGTCCTTGATCTGCTTTTCACCGCCTTTCAACGTTTTTCTGATGCCTCGCAGGCCTTTCAGGGCTAAGCTGTACCTGGCCGACGCGTTCAGGCGCTCACACTGACATAGACCTAGCCCGGAGATATTCCCCATGTGGTCCTACACCTTCAGACGCATCCTGGCGACGATTCCCACCTTGCTGGCCGTTGTCACCGTCTGCTATCTCCTCCTGCACGGCACGCCGGGCGGGCCGTTTGACGACGAGCGCAAGGTGTCCGCGGCGGTGCTGGTCAACCTGCAGGCCAAGTACCACCTCGATTTGCCGCTGTGGCAGCAGTACCTGTATTACCTCAACAGCCTGCTGCACGGCGACCTGGGCGCCTCGTTCCGTTATGCCGACTGGTCGGTCAACGAGTTGGTGGCCAATGCGCTGCCGGTGTCCGCGGCGATAGGCGGGGGCGCCATCGTCATCTCCTTCTTTCTCGGTGTGTTCCTTGGCACGGTGGCCGCCGTGCGCCAGAACAGTGCGGTCGATTACCTCGTGATGCTGCTCGGCAACGCCGGGCATGTGTTCCCCTCGTTCGTGATCGGCCCGGTGTTGATCCTGGTGTTCGCTGTCTGGCTGAAGGTGGCGCCCGCGGGGGGCTGGAATGACTTCGCACCGCGCTTCATGATCCTGCCCATGCTGCTGCTGATTTTCATCAACGTGGCCACCATCGCGCGCGTCATGCGCGGCAGCCTGATCGAGGTGCTGCACAGCAATTTCATCCGCACCGCACGCGCCAAGGGACTGCCCATGCGCACCGTCATCCTGCGCCACGCCCTCAAACCCGCGCTGCTGCCGGTGGTGTCCGTCATGGGCCCCCTGGCGATTTCATCCATCACCTCCGCCATCGTGACCGAGTCGGTGTTCTCGCTGCCGGGCATCGGCAAGCTTATCGTCAATGGCGCCGCCAACCGCGACTACACGCTGGTCCTGGGCCTCGTCGTGCTGGTGACCGTGATCGCCGTCACGCTGAACCTGCTGGTGGACCTGGCCTACGCCTTGCTCGACCCGAAGATCCGGTACTGAGCAGAGGCCTGCATGCTGCTCGAAAAAAAAACCAGACAAGACCAACTCGCCACGGCTGTCGGCCAGACGCTGGCCGACGCCGAGATCCATGGCCGCAGCCCCTGGGCGGATGCGCGCGTGCGCTTCATGCGCAACAAGGCCGCGGTGTTCAGCCTGTACCTGCTGGCATTCATCACGCTGTGCTGCATCGTCGGGCCCTGGCTGCTGCCCAATGCTTTTGACGCTGCCGACTGGGACGCGATGAGCCTGCCGCCCATGCTCAAGGGCTGGCATTTTTTCGGCACCGACGAGTCCGGCCGCGACCTGCTGGTGCGCAGCCTGATCGGCGGCCGCGTATCGCTGCTGGTGGGCTTCCTGGCGACGCTGTCGGCCGTCACGCTCGGCATTGTCTGGGGCGCGACGGCGGGTTTCATAGGCGGCAAGGTAGACGCCTTCATGATGCGCGTCGTTGACATGATGTACGCGGTGCCTTACTTGCTGATCGCCATCCTGATGGTGACCATATTGGGGCGGGCTTTTTACCTGGTGGTGATCACCATCACGGTATTTTCGTGGATGAACATGGCACGCGTGGTGCGCGGCCAGACGCTGTCGCTGCGCTCCAAGGAGTTCATTGAAGCGGCCCGCGCGTTGGGCGTGCCTACACGGCGCATCATCTTCCAGCACATTGTTCCCAATCTTCTGGGCATCGTCGCGATCTACACCACGGTCACCGTGCCGGCCGTGATCCTGGTCGAGTCCGTGCTGTCATTCCTGGGGCTGGGCATCCAGGAGCCAATGACAAGTTGGGGCGTGCTGATCCACGACGGTGCGTCCGTCATGGAAGTCTCGCCCTGGATGCTGCTGTTTCCGGCGGGCATGCTCTCGTTGACCCTGTACTGCTTCAACTACATCGGGGACGGCCTGCGTGATGCGCTCGACCCCAAAGACCGCTGAGCCGCACCATGAGCCTGATTGAAGTCAACAACCTCGGGGTCCAGTTCCAGACCCAGGACGGGCTTGTCTACGCCGTCAACGGCATCAATTTTTCGCTGGAGCGCGGCCAGACTTTGGGCATCGTCGGCGAAAGCGGTTCCGGAAAAAGCCAGAGCGTGCTGGCCATGATGGGCCTGCTCGCCGGCAACGGCAAAGCCACCGGCCAGGCCCTCTACAAAGGCCAGGACCTGCTGGCCATGAAGCCGGCCGAGCTCAACAGGATTCGCGGCAACCGCGTGGCCATGATCTTTCAGGACCCGATGACGTCGCTGAACCCTTACCTGACGGTGGAGCGGCAGATGACCGAGGTGCTGCAGTTCCACAAGGGCTTTGACCGGAAGTCCGCCCGCGCAAGGTCGGTCCAGCTGCTGGACGCCGTCAAGATCCCGGAAGCTGCGCGGCGTATCACCATGTACCCGCACGAGTTTTCGGGCGGCATGCGCCAGCGTGTGATGATCGCCATGGCCTTGCTCTGCGAGCCCGAAGTGCTGATCGCCGACGAGCCCACCACGGCGCTGGACGTGACGGTGCAGGCGCAAATCATCGCCTTGCTGCGCGATCTTCAGCGCGACTTCGGAACGGCGATCATCATGATCACGCACGACCTGGGCGTGGTGGCGGGCCTGTGCGATGAAGTGATGGTGCTGTACGGCGGGCGCGTGATGGAGCAGGGCAGTGCCGACAGCATTTTTTATGGAGCCTCCCATCCCTATACCGTGGGCCTGCTGGGTGCCATACCGCGCCTGGACGCGGATGACGAAGCGCTGGTCGCCATCCCAGGCGCGCCGCCCAACATGGCGCGGCTTCCCAAGGGCTGCCCGTTCAGCGAACGTTGTACGCTGGCCAGCGATCAGTGCCGTGACGTGATGCCCGCGTTGCTGCCGGCCTTGCACAACCCGGCGGTGCTCAGGGCTTGCCACAAATCAAGTGAGGCTGTGTCTGAACTTGCGGCCAAGGGAGCCGTCCATGCGTGATGCCTCTCAACCTATTTTGTCGGTGCGCGACCTGAAAGTGCACTTCAGGATCAAAAGCGGCGCCTGGCCCTGGTCGCCGGCGCGAATCCTGAAAGCCGTGGACGGCATTTCCTTCGACATCCATGCGGGCGAAACGCTGGGCGTGGTGGGTGAGTCGGGCTGCGGAAAATCCACCTTGGCGCGTGCGGTGCTGAACCTGATTCCTGCCACCGCCGGCAACATTGTCTGGATGGGCCAGGAGATGACGGGCGCTTCATCTCAAGCCTGGCTGGGCGTGCGGTCAGACATCCAGATGATCTTCCAGGATCCGTTGGCCTCGCTGGACCCGCGCATGACCATCGCGCAGATCATTGCCGAACCTTTGCGCACGCATCGCCCGCGCATGCCCGAGGCCGAAGTGATGCAGCGCGTCAAGGCCATGATGGGCCGCGTTGGCCTGATGGCGCAGCAGATCAACCGCTACCCGCATGAATTTTCAGGCGGCCAGTGCCAGCGCATCGGTATCGCCCGGGCGCTGATCCTGGAGCCCAAGCTCATCATCTGCGACGAGCCGGTKTCAGCGCTCGATGTCTCGATCCAGGCGCAAATCATCAACCTGCTCAAGGCGCTGCAAAAATCCATGGGTCTGGCGCTGATCTTCATCGCGCATGACCTGGCCGTCGTCAAACACATCAGCGACCGCATTTTGGTGATGTACCTAGGGCATGAAATGGAAGTGGCGAAAAAGAAGGCGTTGTATGCCGCGCCGCGTCACCCCTACACGCAGGCGTTGCTGTCGGCCATCCCGATTCCCGACCCGGCGCTGGAGCGCAAGAAGGTGATCCAGCTGCTGCAGGGCGACCTGCCGTCGCCGATGTCACCGCCCTCGGGGTGTGTGTTCCGAACGCGCTGCCCCTTGGCCGTTGCGCGCTGCGCTGAAGAGGTGCCTGAGCTTCGCCGCCTGGACGACCAGACGGAAGCGGCTTGCCTGCTGGCTTGAAGTCTTAAGCCTTTTAGGGCTCCAGCCCTTTAAGGATGAGCGCAAGCAGCTATAAAAATCATAGCAAATTCCGGCCGAATCATCACCGGACAATGCACAGGTACACCGCAAAAACGGCGACCAGCCACAGGGTTTCCAGCAGCATCAGGGCCATGGGCCGCCAGCCGAGCTGCACCAGTGCTTCAAACGAGGTCTTGATGCCCAGCGCTGAAATGGCGACCACGAGACACGCGCGCGACACATGGCCCAGCGCCTCATTGAGCCGCGGCGTCACCACGCCCAGGCTGTTGGCCAGCACCAGCGCCATGAAGCCGACCAGGAAGAAGGGCAGCAGCGGCGTGCGCGGGCCGGTATCGCCGCCGGGGCTGCTGCGCCGCCGCCAGTACCAGGCCAGCACTGCCACCACAGGCACCAGCAGCGTGACGCGAAAGAGCTTGACGATCACCGCGACGTCGCCAGTCTCGTGCGATAGCAGCAAGCCGGCGCCGACAACCTGCGCCACGTCATGGATGGTGCCACCCAGGAAGATGCCGGCAGCGGTGTCGTCCAGCCGCAAACCCTTTGCCAGCAACGGAAACACAACCATTGCCAGTGTCGAGAGGCCGGTGACGCCGACAACGGTTAGCAGTGTGTAGCGCTCGCTCTCTTCGGTTTTGGGCATGACGGCCGCCACGGCCAGCGCTGCGGAGGCGCCGCAAATCGAAACAGCCGCGCCGCAAAGCAGGCCGAAATCGGTCTTTAAATCAAAGCGCCGTGCCAGCCAGGCGCCCAGGGTAATCGTGCTGGCAATGCCCAGCACCGCGGTGGCCAGCGGCCCGATACCCAAGTGCCCGATTTGGGAGAGCGTGATGCGCGCACCCAGCAAGGCCACGCCGATGCGCAACAGGGTTTTGGCGCAGAACTCTATACCGGGCCGGCAGCGTGCGTCCTCGTGCAGGAAATGAAAGGCCAGTCCGAACAGCAGGGCGTATAGCAGTTGCGGGCCGCCGTAATGTTCGGAGACGAAAGTGGCGGCCAGCATGATGAGCAGCGGCGAGGCAATGCCCGGCCAGAGGCTGCGGGTGCGTTGGAGCCAAAGGTGTGCGTGGCTGGGCATGGTGATGCAAACCTGAAAGAAAAGGGCAGGCGAGAGCCGCCGCGGGGGCGGATGAAAAGGAGTGAGGGAGAGGAAAGAGGCTGGGGGAGAAGCGAAGGGCAAAGGCGCGGAGGTAAAACCTTCAGGCAGCCAATGCGGCAAACCCCTGTTGCAAGTCGCCTATCAGGTCGACCGGGTCTTCCAGGCCGATGTGCAAGCGCACGATCTGGCCATGGCCCGACCAGTCGGTCACGCTGCGCGCGCCCCGCATGTTGGTCATCGTGACCAGGCTTTCATAGCCGCCCCACGAAGCGCCCAGGCCAAACAGCCGCAGGCCGTCGATCAGCCGCTCGGCGGCGGCCTGGTCGAAGGTGCGCTGGAGCTCGAAGGACAACAGGCCGTTGGTGCCCTTGCAGTCGCGTTGCCAGATGGCGTGACCTGGATGGCCGGGCAGGGCCGGGCAGAACACGGTCGCCACTTCGCTGCGCGTTTGCAGCCAGGCCGCCACCTTCAGGGCGCCGCTTTCATGCAGGGCCAGGCGCGCGGCCATGCTGCGTGTGCCGCGCAGCACCAGGTAGGCATCGTCGGGGCTCACCGTCATGCCGAAGGCATCGCTGCGCTCGTTGAGCGCCTGCCAGGCGGCTTGCGTGGTGGCCACGGTGCCCATCATCACGTCGGAGTGGCCCGACAGGTATTTGGTGGCCGCCATGATGGACACGTCGGCACCCAGTGCCAGCGGCCGGTATTGGTAGCCCGAGCCCCAGGTGTTGTCGGCCACCAGCAGCAGGCCCCGCGCACGGGCAATGCCGGCCAGGCGCGGCAGGTCGCACATTTCATACACCAGCGAACCCGGGCATTCGGCATAAATCATGCGCGTGCCCGGCTCGATTTTTTCTTCCACGTCGCTGCCGTCGGCTGCAAAGAAGGTGCAGCGGATGTTGTAGGGCGTGAGGAAGGACTCCACCAGCTTGCGCGCCGGTTCGTAGACGCTGTCCGACATCAGCAGGTGGTCACCAGGTTTGACGTAAGACAGCAACGTCATCGCGATGGCGGCCAGGCCTGTGGGGAAGAGCCGCGTACGGTACGCGCCTTCGAGCTCGCTGACCATGTCTTCCAGCGCGTAGTTGGTCGGGTTGCCGCGCGCCCCGTAGGTGAACACGCGCTCCTCGCCGCGGCGCAGTCGCATCTCGCGCTGGTGCGCTGTGTTGTCGAACAGCACGGTGCTGGCACGCAC
>NZ_JBFUGX010000087.1:0-9311 GCF_056402675.1 Polaromonas sp. P3_C2
CCGCAGGGATTGGTCGCTGCGATGTCTTCGCAATAACGCAGGTTGTTGTCCTGGTTGATGTGGTCCAGGAACAGGATGCCGGGCTCGGCGAAATCGTAGGCCGAGCGCATCACGGTGTCCCACAACTCGCGCGCGGCTACCGTCTGGTAGACCCACAGGCCGTCCGCGCGCTGGAAGGCGCCTTGCGCAACCAGTGAAGCGCCGGGTTTGGCCTTGTGCACTAGTTCCCAGGGCTGGTCTTCGGCGAGCGCGCGCATGAAGGTGTCAGGCATGCCGACCGAGACATTGAAGTTGTTCCAGCGCCCAGGCGCGCGCTTGGCGGTGATGAACTCGTGCACATCCGGGTGATCGATGCGCAGCACGCCCATCTGCGCACCACGCCGCGCACCAGCGCTCTCCACAGTGGAGCAGGACTGGTCAAAGACGTTGATGTAGCTGCAAGGACCGGAGGCCATGGACGCRGTACCCTTGACCTCAGCGCCACGCGGACGGATGCGTGAAAAATCGTAACCCACGCCGCCGCCGCGCCGCATGGTTTCGGCGGCCTCGCGCAGTGCCTCGTAGATGCCGGGATAACCGCCGTCATCGACACCCTGGATGCAGTCACCCACAGGTTGCACAAAGCAGTTGATCAGCGTGGCCTGGATGGAAGTGCCGGCCGCGCTCATGATGCGGCCTGCACCAATTGCCCCTGCGTGCAGGTTCTCGAGGAACAGCGCTTCGTGCTGGGCACGCTCCGCCTCGGGCTCGACCGAGGCCAGGGCGCGCGCCACACGTCGGTACAAATCCTCCACACCTGTCTCGCCGGGTTTGAGGTATTTTTCCTTCAGCACGTCCTGGCTGATGGGCTGGGTGGCCGTCATGTCTTGCGGCCGGCCAAACTGATCACGTTTCATGCGGGTGCTCCTGCTGGCCGAACTCCGCCGAGCAGCCATTGCATTAATTCTTGCACCGAACGGATCTGGTCGCCAAACGGCAACCGGGCGGCACCACGGAAGAAAAGGCCTTTGTGGATGTCGCCCTCGAAGGCATGCCCGAGTTGTTGGTCGATACAGAACTGGCCCATGCCGGCCACGCCATCGCGCAGGCCGCAATGGGTGAGGCAGTCGAACGACATGTTGCATTTGGCCTTGACATGGGCCGCCGCCTGGAGCCGGGCTTCCAGCCGCAGGTATTTGTCCAGCCATGGCGTTCGCACGGCGCGGGCGGGCAAGCYGGCCACGCTGATGAACTCCACCAGGTCTTCGGGTTTCGCCTCGGCCAGCACCTTCTTGAAGGCGGGATCGGCATCACACTCCCGGGTGACGGCAAAGGCCGTGCCAAGCTGCACGGCCGAAGCCCCCAGGGCTTGCAAGCGCAGGATGTCGTCCCTGCAGTTGATGCCGCCGGCGGCAACCAGCGGGATCTCGCGTTCGATGCCGGCCGTTTTGAAGAATTCCAGCACCTGCGGAATGACAACCTCGAAATCGAAACGCTTGTCATGCAGATCCGCGACTTTGGCGGCGCCCAGATGGCCACCCGCGAGACCGGGATGCTCAATCACGATGGCATCAGGCAGGCGCCCCTTTTTTTGCCACTTGCGCACCAGCAATTGCACGCCGCGCGCGTCCGACAGAATGGGGATCAACACCGCGTTGGGATAGTCGCGCGCCAGCTCCGGCAGATCAAGCGGCAGGCCGGCGCCGACCACCAGCGCATCGGCCCCGCTGGCCATGGCCTGGCCCACATAGTCTTCGTAGGCGCTGAGGGCCTTCATGACATTCACGGCAATCAGGCCGCGGCCCTGTGACAACTGACGGGCCAGGCGAATTTCCCGGTCAAGCGCTTCAAGATTGGCGGCATCGATCAAAGCCCGGGCATCAGGCTCCTTGTTCAGATGGCGTGTTTTGGCCATCAGATCAGGATGCAGGCGCCGCAAGTCCACGGACGACAGGGTGCCCACGCCGCCCAGGCGTGCCACCGTGCCGGCCAAGCCACCCGCAGAGACGCACACGCCCATCCCGCCCTGCACCACCGGGATCAACTCCTTGCCGCCAATGCGCCAGGGCCGAAGGCCCGAATCGTGAGCAAGTGTCTGCAACGCTGCCGATGCCGTGATCGAATTGACGTTTGCCTTTGCGGCAAGGTCAATTGGTGATGATTTGTCCATCGTGCTCCACATAAGGTTGGTACGGGCCAGTGCCGCTGTTAGAGGCTATCGCAGCAGGAACGAAACTTCCTTGCTGTACATCAAAGGTATGGATTTCACCGTCCTCAATGACGTAGTGCCAGCCATGCAGGGTCAAGGCGCCCTTCTCGACCTCACGCCGGACCATGGGATAGGCCATMAGCCGCTCGAGCTGCAACACCACGGTGCGCTGCTCGGTGCGGCGCAGGGCCTCCGGGCTCGACACAACAGGCAGCAAGGCTTCGCTGGCGAGTTTGAGCCAGGCTTGCAGGGCTACTGCTTCCTCGGGAACGCCTTCGTACGCGGCACGGATGGCTCCGCAGTGGCTGTGGCCACAGACAATGATGCGCTCCACATGCAGGCTGAGCACCGCGAACTCAATCGCCGCCGTGGTGCCGTGCAACCCATGGGAGCCGTCATATGGTGGAACGAAGGCACCCACATTGCGCACGATGAAAAGTTCACCCGGGCCGGCGCCGGTCAGCAGGTAGGGCACCACGCGCGAGTCCGAACAGCCAATGAACAGTGTCTTGGGGTGCTGCCCCTGCGCCACCAGATCCTGGAAGCGCTGCTGGTGCAGCGGAAAGTAGTCAGAGTGGAAACGCCGCAAACGCAACAGGAGTTCGTCCGGGCGCTCGAGGTCTTCATTCATTGCACCAGAGGCGAATCCGCACCCTCAAGAGCGATGCCCTCTACCTCCGCCTCGCCAACCAGCAGGCTCATGTACTGGTGTAGGGCGCGCGCGCGCGACTGCATTGTCAGCAGGGCTGCGATGCGCTCGCGTACTTCCTCATACGTGGGCTGGGTGCCGCTGCGCCGATCCAGCACGTCAATGATGTGAAAACCGAAACGCGTGTGGAACAGGCGCGGGTGCACGCCCGTGCCTGTTTGTGCATGCTGCAGGTGAAACAGTTCTGTCGCCAGCTCGGGCGCACAGTCGTCCGGCGTGATCCAGCCCAGATCCCCGCCCTGGGCGCTGCTGGGGCAATTGGACAATTCGGCAGCCAGCTGGGCAAAGCGCCCGGGAGCCACGCCCTTGTGCGACAGCTCGAGCAAGGCGCGCTCGGCATGCACCGTGAGTGCCTGGACATTGACGCCGGGAGTGACCGCAAACAGGATATGGCGCACGTGCAGGGCCTGGCCCACCAGAAACTGGGCCTTGTGCGCCCCGTAATAGCGCCGGCCTTCCTCTTCGGTGGGCAGGGGCGTGGTCACCTGCTGGTCGACCATGGCTTCAATGATCTCGCGTTCGGCCTCGCCGAGCTCGGGGCTGGTCAAACCAGTGTGGCGCGGCAGCAGGCCTTGTGATACCGCCTGCTGGCGCAGCAGCTCGGCGTAGGCCAGTTCGCGCAAGGTGGCTGTGTCGGGCCGCTGCCCTGGCGCATACAGGGCGATGCCATTGACAAGGGCCTCGGGCACGGCAGCCTGGACTGCCGCAGAAGCACACTGGCATGAACCGCTGCCGCAACCCTGAGCGGCAGCGGGTGAAGAAAGTGTGGATGTGGTCATGGACGGTTCCTGTTTTACGTGAGGTCAGGGAGCGCCGGGCGACTTGGCCCGGGGAACGCCAAGGCGGCGGCTGCGCACGACCTGGTAGGGGCGGAAGAGGTAAGCGACCGACCCAAAGCCGCTCCACACGTGAACCAGACGGCTGAAGGGGAACAGCAGGAAGATGGTCATCCCGAACACGATGTGGAAGCGGTAGGGCCAAGGCAAGACGGCAAGCGTTGCAGAGTCCACCTCGCGCAGGGTGAGAATGCGCTGCGCCCATTCGGMCAGGATCAGCATCACGCCGCCATCGGCGTGTCCCCATGAATACGGCAGGGTGATGAGGCCCACAACCAGCTGCGTCCAGAGGATCAGCAAGATCGCGAGATCGGTCTTGTGGCTGGTGTAGCGGATGCGCGGGTCAAACATGCGGCGGTAAATTAGCATCGATAAGCCGATAAAACAGATGAAGCCGGCAATGCCGCCTGCGTAGATCGCCATGCGCTGCTTGGTCGCAKCGTCCATGAAAACGCCGTAAACCGCGTGGGGCGTCAGCAAGCCCACCAGATGCCCAAAAAACAGGAACAGGATGCCCACGTGGAACAGGTTGCTACCCCAGCGAAGCAAGCCGGTGCGCAATAACTGCGAAGAATCGCTTTTCCAGGTGTACTGGTCGCGGTCAAAACGGATCAGGCTGCCGAGCAGGAAAACGGTCAGGCAGACGTAGGGATAGACACCAAAAAGAAATCCGTGAAGTCCGGGGCTCATGTTTGCGCTCCTTGGGTGGGGCGTGCCTTGCGCACGTGAGGCACGATGTGGATAGGCTGCGGCTGGTCCGGCCTGGCCTGGCCTTTGGACGAGCAGCCATCAAAAACGACCGGCTCTTCCCAAACCGCATCGATAGGCTCTTCCGCCGCAATTTGCACCGGTTGCGCCTTTTCCCCGGCCAGCTCCAGCAGGGCACCCAACACGGAGGCGTAGGCGCTTTCGCGCTGCTGCAGCGCCGCGAAAATCGCATTGAAGATGTGCGCCATCTCGGCCAGAAACTCGCGCGCCTCACTCGGTGGCTGGGTCGAGGTGAATTCGAGCACCACCGGCAGAAAGTCCGGCATTTCTCCTTCGGCCAGGTACATGCCGGCCTTCTCGTAGGTCTGCGCCAGGTCAATCATGGCCGGCCCGCGATCGCGCGAATCGCCATGCACGTGTTCGAACAGGTGYAGCGATGTGGCGCGGCCCCGGTCGAACAGCTCGACGTAAGCCGCCTCGGTCTCAAGCGCAGGCGCCAGTGCGAGCGCTTCGATCAGTGCGTCCAGCTCGGCCATCCGCTGCGGCTGCAGTGCGCGCTCTTCGTGCAGGACTTCTCGCATCGCACTCAGGTGGCTGCGTAATTCGGCGTCAGGATACGCAAGCAGTCGGGCCAGCACACGCAGGCTTTTCGAAGCCACAGCGGGGGTGTTGTTGAAAAGTGCCATGGTCAAACCTCCACCTTGATGGGAATAGTGCGTTTCTTGTTGCCGCCGAACAGGCTGACATCGCTGGCGCCGTCGGAGCAGCCATTGCCGAAGGTAAAGCCGCAGCCGCCGCGCATGTCGAAAGCGTTTTCAGCGTATTCGCGGTGGGTGGTCGGGATCACAAAGCGGTCCTCGTAGTTGGCAATCGCCATGATGTGGTACATCTCCTCGACCTCGGCCACCGTCAGCCCGGCTTGCTCCAGCACCGCCAGGTTCTGCACCTGGTCCACATGTTTGCTGCGCTGGTAGGAACGCATGGCCAGCATGCGCTGCAGCGAACGGATCACCGGCGCCGTGTCGCCGGCGGTCAGCAGGTTGGCCAGGTACTGCACGGGAATGCGCATCTGCGCGATGTCGGGCAGCTCACCGTTCACGCCGATGTGGCCGGCATTGGCCGCCGAAGTGATGGGCGACAGCGGCGGCACGTACCAGACCATGGGCAGCGTGCGGTACTCGGGGTGCAGCGGCAGTGCCACCTTCCACTCCACCGCCATCTTGTAGACCGGGCTGCGGCGGGCGCCTTCGAGCCAGGCTTCGGGAATGCCGTCCTTGCGCGCCTGCTCAATCACCTTCGGATCGTTCGGGTCCAGGAAGATGTCGAGCTGGGCCTGGTACAGGTCCTTGTCGTCTTCCACGCTGGCCGCTTCCTGGATGCGGTCGGCGTCGTACAGCACCACACCGAGGTAACGGATGCGGCCCACGCAGGTTTCGCTGCAGACAGTCGGCTGGCCGGCTTCAATGCGCGGATAGCAGAAGGTGCATTTCTCGGCCTTGCCGCTTTTCCAGTTGTAATAGATTTTTTTGTACGGGCAGCCCGAGACACACATGCGCCAGCCGCGGCACTTGTCCTGGTCGATCAGCACGATGCCATCTTCCTCGCGCTTGTAGATCGAGCCGGAAGGGCAGGAAGCCACACAGGCCGGATTCAGGCAGTGCTCACACAGGCGCGGCAAATACATCATGAAGGTGTTTTCGAACTGCCCGACCATGTCTTTCTGGACCTGGTCAAAGTTCGCCAGGTTGGCGTCCTTGCTGCGCTTGGAAAATTCGCCGCCGAGGATCTCTTCCCAGTTCGGACCCCACTCGATTTTTTCCATGCGTTTGCCGGTGATCAGGCTGCGAGGCCGCGCCGTTGGCGCGGCTTTCATTTCTGGCGCTGACTGCAGATGGTCATAGTCGAAGGTGAAGGGCTCGTAATAGTCATCGATCTGCGGCATGTTCGGGTTGGAGAAGATGCGCATGAGCAGCTTCCACTTGCCGCCCTGACGCGGCTCGATGGAGCCGTCGGCCTTGCGCACCCAGCCGCCGTTCCACTTGTCCTGGTTTTCCCATTCTTTCGGGTAACCAATACCGGGTTTGGTTTCGACGTTGTTGAACCAGGCGTACTCCATGCCGGGCCGGCTGGTCCAGACGTTTTTGCAGGTGACCGAGCAGGTGTGGCAGCCAATGCACTTGTCCAGGTTGAGCACCATGCCGATTTGTGCGCGTACTTTCATGCTGCTTCTCCCATTTGCTGCACGGCGAACGCACGGTCGTCATCGCGCGGCGTGTCCAGCCAGTCGACCTTGCTCATCTTGCGCACCACGACAAATTCGTCGCGATTGGTGCCTATGGTTCCGTAGTAGTTGAAGCCRTAGGAGAGTTGCGCATACCCGCCGATCATGTGCGTCGGCTTGAGGACGATGCGCGTCACGGAGTTGTGGATGCCGCCACGCTGGCCGGTGATCTCCGAACCCGGGGTGTTGACGATTTTTTCCTGCGCGTGGTACATCATCACCATGCCGGGTTTGACACGCTGGCTGACGACAGCCCGCGCGGCAATTGCGCCGTTGACGTTGTAAGCCTCGATCCAGTCGTTGTCTTCCACGCCAATCAGCTTGGCGTCATCTTCACTGAGCCAGATGATGGGCCCGCCCCGGCTCAGCGTGAGCATCAACAGGTTGTCGGTGTACGTCGAGTGGATGCCCCACTTCTGGTGCGGCGTGATGAAGTTCAGTAATATTTCGGTGTTGCCGTTGGTACGAATACCGTGCACCCCGGCGGTGGCCTTCAGGTTCACCGGCGGCCGGTAGCTGGCCAAGCCCTCGCCGAAAGCCAGCATCCAAGGGTGGTCCTGGTAGAACTGCTGGCGGCCCGTGAGGGTGCGCCATGGGATCAGTTCATGCACGTTGGTGTAACCGGCGTTGTACGACACGGTTTCCGATTCGATGCCGCTCCAGGTCGGCGAACTAATGATCTTGCGCGGCTGGGCCTGGATGTCGCGGAAGCGGATCTTCTCGTCCTCACGGTGCAGCGCCAGATGGGTGTGCTCGCGGCCGGTCTGCTTGCCCAATGCCGCCCACGCTTTGACCGCCACATGGCCGTTGGTTTCGGGCGCGAGTTGCAACACCATTTCGCAGGCATCGATGTCGCTGTTGATACGCGGCATGCCCTGGGTCACGCCCGGTTCGGTGACCAAGCCGTTGAGTTCGCCGAGTTGCCGAACTTCGGTTTCGGTGTTCCAGGCAATGCCTTTGCCGCCGTTGCCCACCTTGTTGAGCAGGGGGCCCACGGCAGTGAATCGTTTGTAGACGTTGGGATAGTCGCGCTCGACGACCTGCATCTGGGGCRCCGTCTTGCCGGGCACCAGTTCGCACTCGCCACGCTTCCAGTCCTTGACTTCAAACGGCTGAGCCAGCTCGCCCGGGGTATCGTGCATCACCGGGGTCAGCACCATTTCCTTCTCCACGCCCAGATGCCCGTCGCACAGCTCGCTGAATTTTTTGGCGAAGCCCTTGTAGATTTCCCAGTCGCTTTTCGATTGCCACACCGGATCCACCGCGGTGGACAGCGGATGGATGAAGGGGTGCATGTCACTGGTGTTGAGGTCGTTCTTTTCGTACCAGGTTGCGGTCGGCAGCACGATGTCGGAGTACAGGCAGGTCGTACTCATGCGGAAGTCGAGCGTGACCAGCAGGTCCAGTTTTCCCTCGGGCGCCTTGTCATGCCACACCACCTCTTCGGGTTTGCCTTCTTCGGTTCCCAGATCCTTGCCCTGCACGCCGTTGTCTGTGCCGAGCAGGTGCTTGAGAAAGTACTCATGGCCCTTGCCCGACGAACCGATGATGTTGGAACGCCAGACAAACATGTTGCGCGGCCAGTTGTCCGGATGGTCCGGGTCCTCACAGCTCATCCTGAGCGAGCCATCCTTGAGCGACTTGACGACATAGTCCTTGGCATCCAGGCCAGCGGCCTGAGCATCCTTGACCACCTGCATCGGGTTGGTCTGCAATTGCGGTGCACTCGGCAACCAGCCCATGCGTTCGGCGCGCACGTTGTAATCGATCATGCTGCCGCCGTAGAGCTTCTTGTCGGCCAGTGGCGATAGCACCTCGTTCACGCCGAGCTTCTCGTAGCGCCACTGGTCGGTGTGCGCATAAAAGAAGCTGGTGGAGTTCATCTGCCGGGGTGGGCGGATCCAGTCAAGCGCGAAGGCCAACGGCGTCCAGCCGGTCTGCGGTCGCAGTTTCTCCTGGCCCACGTAGTGCGCCCAGCCACCCCCGCTCTTGCCGATGCAGCCGCACATCATCAGCATGTTGATGACGCTGCGGTAGTTCATGTCACTGTGGTACCAGTGGTTCATGCCGGCCCCGATGATGACCATGGACCGGCCTTCGGTCTTGTCGGCATTGTCGGCAAACTGGCGCGCGACGGCGATGATCTGGTCGCGTGGCACCCCTGTGATCTGCTCCTGCCAGGCCGGGGTGTAAGGGGTGTTGTCGTCAAAGTCGGCCGCAGCCAGCTCACCGGGCAAGCCGCGGGGAATGCCGTATTGCGCGACCTGCAGGTCGAAGACTGTCGCCACCAGGGCTGAGCGCTCCTCGCCGGCCTTGCCGAGCGAAATGCGCTGAACCGGAACCGTGCGCACCAGCACGTCACCCTGCTCGTTGTTGGGGAAGTGTTCATGGTGAATGCCACCGAAGTACGGAAAACCGACCTTGGCGCTGTCGGCACTGGGGGCATCGCCCTCCATCACCGACAGCTTGAGCGCGACCTCGTCACCCTGGCGTGCCTCTTTGGACTCCAGGTTCCACTGCCCGGCGTCGGCGCGGCCATCAGGACCCCAGCGAAAGCCGATGGCACCGTGCGGCAAGACGACCTTGCCC
>NZ_JBFUGX010000088.1:0-9286 GCF_056402675.1 Polaromonas sp. P3_C2
CTTCGGGCAGTCGCGGCGCGATGCCTTTGCGCGGGTGGTCGGCAATGACCCGCTGTCGATGGATGTGGAGCCGACGCAACTGGCCGTCTCGCTGGTGAACCGCTACCACGCGGTCAAACGCGCCGGCCTGCTGTAAGCGGGCATTGCATTCAGCCCGGCAGCGGTTATTCTTCGTTTTTCAACAACAGGAGGGAAAGAGAAATGTCTGAAGCCATGAATCCTTATGCCGCACCGCGCGCGGCTGTCGCTGATGTGTATGACCGTGAGGGAGATACACAACCCGTCAAGTGGTTCTCTGCCAGGGGTCGCGTCGGACGCATGCGGTACCTGGCCCGCACCTTTGTGGGTTACCTGCTTTTGCTGGTGGGCGTCTTCGGACTCAGCATGCTGGCAGGCGCTGCCGGCGCCGGCGCCGCAGCGGGCATCGTTGGTTTCGTGGTCATGATTCCCTATTTTCTTTTTCTCATCCTGCTGACTATCCAGCGCAGCCACGACATGGGATGGAGCGGCTGGACGGCGATCCTGGCCTTCATCCCCCTGGTGGGATTGGTCTGGATTTTCAATTCGGGAACCGAGGGCAGCAACCGCTTTGGCGCCCCTCCGCCTCCCAACACCACGCTGGTCAAAATCGGCGCCCTGATGTTTCCCATCATCGTGGTCATCGGCATCATCGCCGCCATCGCTTTGCCGGCTTACCAGGGTTATGTGCAGCGGGCCAAAGCGGCTCAGGTGGTCAAGCCCTAAGCCTGCCACGGCGGGCGGCATGCCCGCCAGGAACGAGGCGCGCGCTCAGAGCCTGTCTTATATCTGCGCGGCGCGCTTGTAAGCTTGCGCAGCACCCGCCTCGTCCTCACGCTGCTCAGCCAGCAGCGCCAGGGCGCGCCAGGCATTGCGGTGAAGCGTTACATCCTGAAGCGCCGGCGCCGCCTGCGTCAGCAACTGGCGGGACTTGCCCCAGAGTTGGCGGCTCAGGCAAGCCATGCCCGCCAGGTATTGCAGGTTGGCATCGCGTGGACGGCTGAGCTGTGCGTTTTCAATGCGGGCCAGCCAGGCCGCGTCCAGCGAATCGAGGCCTGTTTCGAGCACGCTGATCAGCTTGATGCGCAGGTTGTCGCCGATCTCCGAGCGAGGCTGCATCGTGCGGTCCCAGACCTGCAGCAGCCAGCTGCGGGCCAGTTCCGGGTCACCGTGCAGCGCCATCAGGCGCGACGCCGCATGCACCACCAGCTCGGGCATGGCGCGTTCGGTGTCATCCAGAGAGAACCAGGCCTGCTGCAGCTGCGCGGGGTCGTGCGCATCGTTCAGCAGCTCCAGGGCCAGGCCGCGCACAATGCTTTGCGCCGCCGCCTGCGAAAAAGCGCGGTGCTTGGCCAGCAGGCGCGCGGTTTCCAGCGCTTGCGCCGTGTGCCGCGCATGCCGCGAGGCACGCAGCTTCATGCGCAGGGCCAGCGTGCGGCGCGATGCCCCCTGCGGAAGCTGGCCCAGCCAATCCAGTGCCGCACCCGCGTCACGGTCGTCCAGCGCCCAGCGAGCCGCACGGAACTGCACGCCCTCGCGCACTTCCTGCGCATGGCGTGAGCTCTTCAACGCCAATTGCAGGTGCTGGTCGCGCAAGCTCTTGTTTTGGAGCGCCTGCGCGGCTTCGGCCACCAGAAGATGGGCCAGCGAACGCAACTGTCTGCCGCGGCTGGTGCTGTGGCCTGTCACATGGCCGGATTCGTCGGTCAGCAGGTTCAGGCTCTTTGCCTGCGCAAGCGCATTTTGTGCCGACTTGGTCGAGCGGATGTAGCGCCCCGCCAGCAGATGCGCCAGAGAATCCATGAGGGCGCCGTACATGGCGCGCTCCTTTTGCTGGGCACGCCAGCGCCTGGCTTCCGCCGGCAGCGAAAACACCGCCGACAGCGCGCGCAAGGCCAGGTACAGCACCAGGAAAAGCGCTGCCAGCAGCATCACCATCAGGTTGAAGGAAATATCGACACGGTGCGGCGGCCAGAAGATGGTAACCACGGCCTGGTTGTTGCCCGTAAACAGGGCCACGGCAACGGCTACGCCAAACAGGGCCAAAAGCCAGAGGGCGGCGCGCATTGCTGGTTCCTGCCTTTTCCCGCTCAGCGGCCTGCGGCCGCTGTGGCCAGCGCGGCCATGGTTTCGTCCAGGCGCGGAAGCTCGCTGGTTTTCAGCTGGCCCTGGACCTGGGCCAGCAACTGCGCTGCGGCCTGCGTTTTGCGGGACGAGGCATCAAAATATTTGCCCAACCAGGCATTGGCACTACCAAGGTCGGCGCGCACCGAATCCGTCTGCCGCGACAACAGGCCCAGGCGCGCATTGAGCAGGCGCAGCTTGAGGTTCTCCCGCAGGAAAAACGACTGCTCCGGCGACACAAGGGCGGCCTCGGGCTGGTCAATGCGGCTCACGCGCAGCAGCTTGCGTGCTTCTTCGCGCAGGTTGTCCAGCGTGCGCTGCGACCAGGCATCGAGAGCCAGCTTGTCGAATCCCAGCATGGAAGGCTTGCTGGCGGAAGATGCCGCCGACGCAGCAGCGCGCGGCGCGGAAGCCGGCGCGGCCGCCGCGGGCAATGGACGCTGGCCGGCTGCCACCATGGCGTTGGCCACCGGCAGGTCGTCTGCCATGCGGACCAGTTCGTCGAGCTTGAGCATGAGAACCGGCACGTCGGTCAGCGTTGCGGCCTTGATGCGGTCCATGTCTTTGGCAATGGCGCGTTGCAGCGGGTTCAGGCGCGGCTGCGCGGCGCGCGACAGGCGCTGGTCGGCCGACTTGAGTGCGGCCAGTAGCGGTTCGGCGCTGCCGGTGAGCTGGGCCTGCTGCTGGGCCAGGCGCAGGGCCGACTCCACATCAACCACCAGATTCTCATCGCGCGAGCGCGACAGGCTCTGCATGAGCTCCTCCAGCTGGGTGCGCTGCAGGCTGACTTCGCTGATGCGGGTTTCCTGGATGGCCAGCCGTGCGGAAAGTTCGCGCGTACCTTCCTGGGCCTGGCGCGCCAGTGTGCGCGCTTCAATGGCCTGCGCGCCGGAATCAATGCTGCGGCGGGCCAGCTCTTCCTGGATATTGCCGAGTTTTTGCCACAACAAGCCGCTTACCAGCATTCCCGCAGCCGCCAGCGCGGCAACCAGAAACGCCCATTTGCGCGGCACCACCCAGACGTCGGGCGAAACGGGTTGCGGGGGAAGCGGCACCAGCGCGCGTTCCAGCACCGGCTCGTTGTCTGGCGTGGAGGATGGAGGCTGGGCGTTAGGGCTGTCACTCATGGATAAAGAGATTCTATCGAGGCAAGTGTGTCCCTGATGTCCTTCAGGGCAGGACGTGACGCCACAACAACACCCCAACCGGCAGCACGCACGGCTTCCTCAATCCGYGGATGCGTGGCCACCGCGCGGGCGCGGCGCCAGTCTACCCCGGCCAGCGCAGGCAAGGCCGTCAGGTTGGCCACGGCTTCAGAGCTGCTGAAGAGCCATACAGACCCATCCACGGTGGCCGCGCGCGCGCGCTGAAGTTGCGTTTCGTCGAGCACAGACGCAAGGCGCCGGTAAACCCCCACAAAATCCACCTGCGCACCAGCAGCCTCCCACTGGCGGGCGATCCAGTCGCGGCCGGAAGATGCCGTGGCCCCAGACGAGGCAGCACCCTCCCCCCGCACCACCAACACGCGCTTGCCCTGCCAGTCGCGCTCGCCTATCACGGCCCACAGGGCTTCCGAATCAAACTGGGCCGCATCGGCCGGCGGCGCATCGATCTGCCCGGCAGGAACCCCGGCGGCTACCAAAGCCGTCACAGTGCCCGGCCCGGGCGCCAGAAAACGCAGCGCAGCCGGCAGCGTTGTATCGGCATTCGCTATGCTATTGATAGCTACTTGCGCTTGTCCCGTATGGGCTGCAGCCATTTTTTGTTTGAAAAAGTACTCCACCGCATTGCCGCTGACAAACATGCAGGCGGCGTATTGGCCCAGTGTTTGCCAGACGCCCTCCAGCGCGGCCGTATCCAGAGCGGGGGCGATATCAATCAGCGGCAGGGCCTCGGCGGCAAAGCCCCCCTGCTGCAGCTGCTGCACCCAGTGCTGCGCATCCTGCTCGGGCCGCGTCACGATGACGCGGGTCATAGTGCCACCCGGAGGCACCGGCGCCTGTAGCATCAGGCGCCCGGGGCTTTGCCGGCMCACACGGCGCCGCCGGCGCGCAACTGTGCCGCCACGGCCTCGCCCAGGGCCTCGGCCTCGGCAAAACTGCGCACCACGGCGGTCTGGTTGACCTGTACCAGCGGCGCCAGTGGGCCCGCAATGGCGGATGGCGCCTCGGCGCTGGCCGGGTCGCCCCAGGCGGCATTGAGTTGCATTGCGTCCCCGTTAGCAGCACCCTGCGTAAAGGCCGCCAGCGGCATGGAACAACTGCCGCCCATGGCGCGCGACACCGTGCGCTCGGCCGTTACCGCCAGCCAGGTCGGCTGGTGCGCCAGCGTGGCAAGCGCGGCCATCAGGTCGGCGCGGTCGGCGCACACTTCAATGCCCAGGGCGCCCTGGCCTGCGGCCGGCAACATGTCTTCGGGCTCGAATGCGCTGCGGATGCGTGACTCCAGACCCAGGCGCTTCAGGCCCGCAGCCGCCAGCACGATGGCCTGGTACTGGCCTTCGTCGAGCTTGCGCAGGCGCGTGTCGAGGTTGCCGCGTAGCGGCTGTACGACCAGGTCGGGACGCATGGCCTTGAGCAGCACCAGCCGGCGCAGGCTGGAAGTGCCCACCACGGCGCCCTGCGGCAGATCCGCGAGTGTGGCAAATTGATTTGAGACAAAAGCATCGCGCGGGTCTTCCCGCTCCAGCACACAGGCCAGCGCAAAACCTTCGGGCAGGTCCATGGGCACATCTTTCAGCGAATGCACCGCCAGGTCGGCCCGCCCTTCGCTGAGCGCCACTTCGAGTTCCTTGACGAACAGGCCCTTGCCGCCGACCTTGCTCAGCGAGCGGTCCAGTATCTGGTCGCCCTGTGTGGTCATGCCCAGCAGTTCCACCTGCCAGCCCAGGCGCGACTCCAGCAGCGCCTTCACATGCTCGGCCTGCCACATCGCCAGGCGGCTTTCGCGGGTGGCGATGACCACTTTTTTCATATCATTCGGTCTGGATTCAAACGCTGCGGACACTCGTAACCTGCTTGTAATACTTGGGGGGAAGTGAATGCTAGCATGCAAGGCTAAAGAACTAGAGGGTAGAGATGGTCACTTCCGCGCGCGCCAAGAGGGTTAAACCAAACGTCAACGAGGGCGCCAAAGACGCCGCCGCGGCCGGTGCAACCAAAACGTTCAGTCGTTCCAGAGACAACGAACGCCCGCTGGTCGAAGACATCCGCCTTTTGGGCCGTATCCTGGGCGACGTGATCCGCGAGCAGGAAGGCGTTGCCGCCTACGAACTGATCGAGCAGGTGCGCAAGCTCTCCGTCAGCTTCCGGCGCGACGCCGATCCCGAAGCCGACAAGTCGCTCAAAAAATTGCTCAAGGGCCTGTCAGGCGACCAGACGGTCAGCGTGATCCGCGCCTTCACTTATTTCAGCCACCTGGCCAACCTGGCCGAAGACCGCCACCACATCCGCCGCCGCGCAGTGCATGAGCGCGCGGGCGACACCCAGGAAGGCAGCATCGACGTAGCGCTGGCCCGACTGCGCTGGGCCGGCATCTCGACCAAAACCATTTCCACCACCCTGGCGCACAGCTTTGTCTCGCCGGTGCTGACCGCCCACCCGACCGAAGTGCAGCGCAAAAGCATCCTGGACGCCGAGCGCGACATCGCCCTGCTGCTGACGGCGCGGGACGACATCAAGGCGTTGGCGCAAGCTGTCAACGCCGCCAAGGATGCGCTGACACCGCGCGAGCTGACCGCCAATGAAGCGCAGCTTCGCGCCCGCGTCATGCAGCTGTGGCAAACCCGACTGCTGCGTTTTTCCAAACTCACCGTCGCCGATGAAATCGAAAATGCGCTGAGCTACTACGAAGCCACTTTCCTGCGGGAAATTCCCAAGCTTTACGCCAACCTGGAACGCGAGCTGGGCAACCAGCCGGTGCACAGTTTTCTGCGCATGGGCCAATGGATAGGCGGCGACCGCGACGGCAATCCCAACGTCAGCGCCGACACCCTCAATTACGCGCTGGGCCGGCAGGCAGAAGTGGCGCTGCGCCACTACCTGACCGAGGTGCATTTCCTGGGCGGCGAGCTCTCGCTGTCAGCCATGCTGGTCGAGTTCAGCCCCGCGATGCGGCTGCTCGCCGAAAGCTCACCCGATACCAGTGAACACCGCAAGGACGAGCCCTACCGCCGCGCCCTCACCGGCGTCTACGCACGCCTGGCCGCCACACTCAAGGACCTGACCGGCGGCGATGCCGCGCGCCATGCCGTGGCGCCGCAAAACGCCTACCTCAAGTCGGAAGACTTCCTGGCCGACCTGCGCACCATCGAAGACTCCCTCAAGGCCCATCACGGCGAAGCACTGATCGCTCAGCGCCTGCACCCGCTGATCCGCGCGGTCGAAGTGTTCGGCTTTCACCTGGCCACGGTCGACCTGCGCCAGAGTTCCGACAAGCACGAAGAAGTGGTGGCCGAACTGCTGGCCGTTGCACGCATCGAGGCGAATTACGGCAAGCTGGACGAAGCGGCCAAACGCGCGCTGCTGATGGGCCTGCTCAACGATGCACGGCCGCTGCGCGTGGTCGGCACCGCATATTCAGCCCACGCCCGCGGTGAACTGGCGATTTTTGAGGCGGCCCGCACGGCGCGCGCCCGCTTCGGAAAGGAAGCCATCCGCCACTACATCATCAGCCATACCGAGACCGTGAGCGATCTGCTCGAGGTGCTGCTGCTGCAAAAAGAAGTCGGCCTCATGCACGCCACGCTCGACAGCCACGCCACCAACGACCTGATCGTCGTGCCGCTGTTCGAAACCATCGAAGACCTGCGCAATGCCGCGCCCATCATGCGCGAGTTCTATGCCCTGCCCGGCATCGCCCAGCTGGTCAAGCGCAGCGGTGCCGAGCAGGACATCATGCTGGGTTATTCCGACAGCAACAAGGATGGCGGCATCTTCACCAGCAACTGGGAGTTGTACCGCGCCGAGATCGCGCTGGTCGAGCTGTTCGACGAACTGGCCAACTCGCACAACATCCAGTTGCGGATGTTCCATGGCCGCGGCGGCACGGTCGGCCGCGGTGGCGGTCCGAGCTACCAGGCCATCCTGGCGCAGCCGCCCGGCACGGTGCGTGGCCAGATCCGTTTGACCGAGCAAGGCGAAGTGATCGGCTCCAAATACGCCAATCCGGAAATCGGCCGGCGCAACCTGGAAACGCTGGTGGCCGCCACGCTGGAGGCCACACTGCTGCAGCCGACCAAGCCCGCTACCAAGGCCTTTTTGCAAGCCGCCGCCGAGTTGTCACAGGCCAGCATGGCGGCCTACCGCAACCTGGTTTACGAAACCCCCGGGTTCACTGAATACTTCTTTGGCTCCACGCCAATCCGCGAGATTGCGGAACTCAACATCGGATCCCGCCCGGCGTCACGCAAAGCTTCGCAGAAAATTGAAGACCTGCGTGCGATTCCCTGGGGTTTCAGCTGGGGCCAGTGCCGCCTGACCCTGCCCGGCTGGTACGGCTTCG
Organism: Polaromonas sp. P3_C2; assembly: GCF_056402675.1. Taxonomy (NCBI): domain Bacteria; kingdom Pseudomonadati; phylum Pseudomonadota; class Betaproteobacteria; order Burkholderiales; family Comamonadaceae; genus Polaromonas; species Polaromonas sp. P3_C2. The sequence continues at coordinate 7,645 of NZ_JBFUGX010000088.1, forward strand.
GCTCGGCCATCGAGCAATTCCTCCAGCAGGGCGGTACGCCCGCCAGCCGCAGGGAAGCGTTGGCATTGCTGCAAAAAATGTACAAGCAGTGGCCGTTTTTCCGCACCCTGCTCAGCAACATGGACATGGTGCTGGCCAAGAGCGACCTGGCGTTGGCCTCACGTTATTCGGAGCTGGTGGGCGATGCGCGCCTGCGCAAAAAAATCTTCAGTGCGATTGAGTCCGAATGGCATCGTACGGCCGAGGCGCTGACGCTGATCACAGGGGAAAAGCAGCGGCTGGCGGGCAACGCGGCCCTGCAGCGCTCCATCCGCCACCGTTTTCCGTATATCGACCCCCTGCACCACCTCCAGGTGGAGCTGGTGCGGCGCTACCGCGCCGGCCAGGCCGACCAGCGGGTGCAAACCGGCATTCACATCTCCATCAACGGGATTGCCGCGGGCCTGCGCAACACAGGCTGAACGGCAGTGAACAACAGGCAGCCATGCAGCGCGTGAGAGGTTTCCCGCCGTAGGGGTATTGCCAGGGGCGCATACTGTAGGCCTTGTCCTAGACAAACTCCAGCGTCTTCTGATGGCCCCGCGAGGGGCCGGTGCGTAGCATGGTGTCAGACACGGAGCAATGCGGGTATTTCGCCACGCGTTGCCCAAACCAGCTTACCCCCGGAGCGCAAAATCATGACTACCCTGGAGATCATGGCCGACTCACCGTCCGCCATTCAAAACGATTTTGTTTCCACCGACGCCGCCGATCTGGCGTCACACATGGATCAGTGCGCGCATTCGCGCAGCCGGTTTTTTACGCTCCAGTCCGGGCTTCAGTCCGCGCACTCCCTGGCCTCACCGCGCATCATCACAGTCGCGGCCATACTGGCTATTTTTCTTGGCCTGTTAGCCGTAGCCTGAGCGCGTGACCACCGCGGTCATCGAGCGGCTGGACACCCTAAGCGCCTACGCCCGGCAACTGCTCGCCTCCCGCCAGGGCGGCGCAGAGCAGCCCATCCGCGCCGAACTTTTCGGTGCACAACGCTTTGAGGAGCACGGCCGCAGTCTGGCCGCAGCCCAGCCCGTCAGGCCTGCCGGCAGCCCTGATCACGGTCCGCCTTTTTTCCCGCGCGTGCAGGAAAACATCGCCGCCATCCGTCTTGCCTACGACTACATTGCCCTGACTTCGCTGACAGGCCACTACGTAACGCCGGCCGCCGAATGGCTGCTCGACAATTTCCACCTTGTCGAAGCCCAGCTGCAACAGATCCAGGATGGCGTCCCCCTGCGCTACTACGCGGATCTGCCCAAGCTGGCGAGCAAGCCGCTGGAGGGCCTTCCCCGGGTATACGGTATTGCCTGGGCCTATGTAGCGCACACCGACAGCGTGCTGGACCCGGAGCTCTTCACGGCCTTCCTGCATGCCTACCAGGAGGTCAGTGAACTCAATCTCGGCGAACTCTGGGCCTTGCCGACCACGCTGCGCGTGGTCCTGCTGGAAAACCTGCGCCGTATGGCCGACCGCATCGCCTGGAACAAGGTGGCCCGCGAAGTGGCGCATGCCACCTGGGACAAGGCCGGCGTACTGAGCCTGCAGGATCTCGACGAGCTGTATGGCCTGATGCAGGCCCATGGCCTTGAACGCAGCTATCTCACGC